>JAIKXO010000221.1 GCA_024684065.1 Lachnospiraceae bacterium | reverse complement strand
TTTGGGATACTCGGAAAGCTGCTCACAATTCTGGCAGCCGTTCATCCATTTTGTGCACCCCACATACTCAAAATGAGAGCAATGCCCCGTAAAGCTCCAGCAGTCATGCAGGGTCCAGATCACTCTCCGTCCTGATTTTTTAAGATATTCAAAGAGATGCCTGACGTTTAAGTAGTATCCGTGGACATTATGAAGATGGATAATATCAGGATCATATTCCTCGATCATGTCGATAAAATCAAGGGTAGCGCTCTTGGAATAGAATCCGTGCCTGTCCGTCAGCCTTGTCATAAGACCATGGAAATATATATCGCTTTTCGTATCGATCTTATAGGCCCTTATCCCCTTGGGAGCCTCACCCCTGCCAAAGGCGGCCATACATTCATAACCGTAATCCTCAAGCATTCTGTACAGCCCTTCCGTAAGCCTTCCAACGCTGTTTCCGGGGCCTATAACGGTATTGACAAGCAGAACCTTACGATTGATAAGAGGCGCAGTCTGACGCCTGATATAAGCCTTTGCGGCGTTTTCGTATTCCGGATTCTCATGGTTTTCCTTAACTCCCTGTCCGATAAACCGGTTTTCCATATTTCCATCGAGAGAGATCTCGTCAACATCCTTCATAGCTTTTCCTTACCTGATATACCCGTCATTGCGGCAATAAACATAATGTTTGTTATTATTCGTCCCCGGTATCCGTATCATCCAATATCAGTCTTATAACTCTCTCGTGTCCTTTTGAGAATTCCCTTGAAAGCTCCAGCTTTCTCATTTCCCGTCTCACCTTGGGGGTATTCACAAGCCATCTTATGGTCTGGATAATAGTCGCTTCATCAGTGTCCTTCCCTATCCCGAGATTGATAAATCCATTCTGGATCCCCGCAAAAACATGCTCTGCCTCTCTCTCATTCTGGGCAAGCACCACAGAAGGAACCCCCATGCTGGCAAGTTCATAAACAGTCCTTCCCTGAGAGGTGACCGCGAGATCCATTTTATTCATATAGCTGCTGACCCTCTTGACATCAACGTGGATATGGATATTGTTTTCTTCGTCGCTTTTGATGCTTTTCTTGTCGGGATAGGCAAACCCCAGGAGGAAATGAAAGGCTATGTCCGGAAATTCGGAGTGCAGCTTTTTACATATATCATACATCCTTGCGGTAAGATTTGAAGGATCCGCTCCTCCGAAGATCACAAGAATATTATCTACCTTTTCCGAAAACTCCTTAGGCTCCTCCTCTAAAAATTCATCCCTTATACAGAAATATTTAGATCCGTAATATTCATTATGGAGCTTCTCACCCTTTTCATAAAGCGCATTTATCACCGCATCCGCATATTTGGCTCCGGTTCCCACATCCTCAAAGTTAACTATCCGGGGGACATGCCTTGATACCGACCTCATATACTGCTCACTGGTATCCAGTATATCATTCACCAGGACATCGGGCTTCTGTTCCTTGAGAATACTTATGAGCTCCTCCTCATTTTCTATTATCTCAATGGGAAAATTAGATTCCTTTATCTTTTCTATCCCTATGTCGCTGTCCTTATCAAGAACAAAACGTATCTCATGGCCTGTAAGCTTATAGGCAAGCGTAAGGCAGCGGTAAACGTGTCCCATTCCGAGCTGCATTTTCCCGACAGTACGGAATATGATCTTTTTACGCCTTAAGATATTCTCACAAAGGACCCAGTCCGTATATGTATCGATATCCACGGCCTCATCTTCGGGTATCTCGAAAATGCTTACATTGCTGCCGATACGGCCATCTTCCTTTACGCATTCCCTTTTTGTAATAAGAAATCCTCCGGTTTCCACGAAGTTTGCGGGGAGCTCCTGGGAATTCAGGCGCTTTTCGTAGTTCTTGACTATGGCTCCGTCCTTAACCCCCCAGGAGAGATGCGGCTTATTCATCGCCGATATCACAGTATCATAATCATGCTCTTCAAAATATCTGATCGCTCGTTTTATTGTTTCCGGCTTTAAAGTGGGCGAGGTAGCCTGCATCGTTATCACGGTATCAAAACGGCAGCTTTTTTCTTTTTCCATATACTGAACTGCATGGTTTATTACGGGATCAAGCGTCACCTTGTCCGTCGCAAGTTCCGAAGGTCTTTCTATCACTTCCACGCCACGCTTTTCAACTATACTCTTAAGCTCTTCATCATCGGTGGAAACGGCCACTGTCACATCAAACTCTTTTCTTAAGGAGTTTGCATTTTCGATGGAATAGCAGATAAGAGGTTTTCCGCACATGATCCTTACATTTTTTCTGGGTATTCTTTTCGAGCCTCCCCTTGCGGGAATTATTATAAGAGTTTTCATACTTATCTTCCTCTGGTATTTTTTCTGTTTTTTATATATTTAACAAGCAACATTATATCATTTCTGTTAACAAATGCAAAAACAGCCATAATTACGGCAGCATAAGCATATCTCAAAAGCCTCTCCTTCAGGGGGTCGCCATAGAGTGCCATTAAGGACAGCCCGGCGGCCGTCATTGCGATCATCGCGATAAACATAAACCTGCTGTCATAAACGTTTTCCCTGATATAAAACCTTACGGCGATATAATGAAGTATCATCAGGATAAGATAGCTGAAAAATGTGGTGAAGGCCGCGGCAATGTATCCGTAACGGGGTATGAATGCGGCATTGAGTATATAGTTGAGCCCTGCCGCAACACAGGAGCACAAAGCTATTACAGGGGTTTTTTTATAAAAAAGCTCTACGTTCACATAATTTGTATAGAAATACTGGGCAAGCGTTCCAAGCGCCACCGAAGGCACGACATATCTGGCCGTCCAATAGGCCGGCGATCTTGGAGACAGGATCATAAGCGCTTCCGGGGCTACGGTGATAAATCCGATCGTTAAAAAACATCCCAGAAGTACGAGCTTTTTCTGTATCCTTCTTATCTGCTCCCTGTTTCCTTTGTTCAGTTCTTCATTAAACCAGGGCAGCCAGGCCTGTCCGATGGCATTTGTAAAGATAAAGAGAAGAACGGCAAAGCTGTAGCCGAAATTATAAAGCCCGCTGTCAGAGCTGCCGCAGATGTCCTTTATCATGATCCTGTCAACCTGGGAAAGCACACTTAAAGCAAGGGCATGCGGTATCATGGGGATCCCTATCTTAAGGGCGTAGACCCAGTACTCTTTGACAAAGAAGCGTCTTCCTTTCGTAATGATCCGGATATAAAAAAACAGTCCCATCAAAAATGTCGGCAGAAGAGTCCCCAGTATCTTGCCGACATATCTTCTGTCATTAAAGAGCAGCATGAGAATTATTGAAAATGCCACTGTTGTGATGCAGGTAATAAGAGAAATAAGGATATTTTCTTTATACCTGTACTCATAACGGCATTTCTGGAGCATATATTCCACTGACGGGGAAATACACAGATATGAAAACAATACAATGATGAGAGGAACTTCGTAGCCCATGGCATGACTCAGTCTCTCCCGAAAGATCACTGCAAAGATAAGCACAATAAAAGCGAAGGAGCTTGAAAGCCCCTGCAGGGAAGACAGATATTCATCAAAGCGGTCCTTAAAATCCAGCTTTGCCCTTCCTATGCTGTAAACAACGCAAAGGCAGGTAATAATGTTGATCAGGTCTATCCAGGAATTGAATGTATTGGCCGCCCCATAATCATCCGTAGCCAGCATGCTGGTATAGATGGGAGTGGTTATTATAGCCACTGCCCTTATGGAAATATTGGCCACCGTATACCATAATCCCGATTTCAGAACCTTGCCGCCTTCATTCGAAGCCGGGCTTTCTCCCCCCTTAGCCATCGCTTCCGAAAATGAATCCAATTTATCCCCTTATTCATATATACACAGGTTTAAACCCATGACTTCCTGCGCGAGAAATCGGAATTTCACGCAGGAACTCCGCATTCCGCGGAGCATGCTTCTGCCTTTGGCAGAGCCTGGTCTGATACGATCATTGATTTTCCGATAAACATCAATAATCTATGCTTTTTCAAACATATCCATTAAAAGGATCGTATCCTCTTTGATGTCCTCTTTTGCTTTAAGGCCTATAAGCTCAGGCAGTCTGTCAGGTGTGATCCCTATCCCCGGACGTTTATAGGTCAGCATATCCTCCCTTATCGTTTCACCGGCTTTTATGTCCAAAAGAGAAACAATGGAACGCCTGGCATTGGCTCTGGCAGTCAGCTCCGTTTCCAGACAGTTTAATTCTCCGCGTCCCCTGATCAGATCCATTTTCTCAATGGCAGAAAGGATATTTCTGGCATCTGACGGATCCATGGCATGGTAATGGTCATTCCCCTTAAGAGTCTTGTCAAGGGTAAAATGCTTTTCAATAACTACCGCTCCCAGATTATATGCGGTCTTTATGACATCACAGTCCGCAGTCGGCTTTGTATGATCGGAATATCCGATATACATCTCCGGAAACTGATTTCTTAATGAGACGATCTTTAAGAGATTCGCGTCCTTAAGCGGGACAGGGTATTCCAAAACACAGTGTAAAAGCACGATAGGCTCATCATTATGCTTCCTTATGGAATCGATGGCTGCCTCTATCTCAGGGAGATCCGACGCCCCCACTGAAAGAAGTATCGGCTTTTGTTTCTTTGCCTGATGTTCGATAAAAGGAAGGTTTGAAATATCCGAGGAGGAAATCTTATATACCTCCATCATCTCGTCAAGATAGTCGGCAGATTCAAAATCAAAGGCAGTTGAAAGAAATTCTATGCCTTCAGAATCTGAAAATTTCTTAAGCTCTAAGTACTCATCCCTTCCAAAGCTGTCATATTTTTTAAAAAGCTCATATTGGGACGTGGTAGGTTCTTCACTTGTATCCCAATAGGATGGGGAATATCTGGCAGCCAGGGTCTCAGCCTTGTATGTCTGGAACTTTACCGCATGTATTCCCGCTTCCTTAGCCTCATGTATCATTTTTTTTGCGGCTTCCAACGGAGTAACGGAAAGCTTTTTTGCTATATCATAGTAATTTACCCCGATCTCCGCTATCAGAGTGAATTTGTTTTCCGAAGCCCTTTTTATTATCGTACTCTTCGACAAAAAAGCGTCCTGCGCTGTCTCCATATTAGCTGCATCGTCTGTGCCCATATCGTTCTCCTCTTTGTTTTCCCGCGGTTATCCGCATTCATGCAGGGCAGCCATAAATTTTCATGAACCCTGTCTGTGAACCTCGTTCCATTTATTGTAACCGAAAATATAGAATTTTTTAAGCTCTTCTATGTTTTTCTCGAATTTTTCTTCTCTTTCTTCTTTCCCCGCAAGAATTTTCTCTGCTTTTCCCATAAGGTAGAACAGATCTATCTCAAACCCTATGTCCCTTATCGTCTGGAGGTAAGCCGCGCATGAATGAATATTGTCTGTTTCCCCAAAATCAGCGATAAGCTCCCTAAGCTCCTCAAAGGACCTGACTTTCGTTATGCCGTCCACAAGCTCAAACGGAACATCACCGAAAATAATGGATTTTCGCCCCAAAAGCGCTTCTTCAAAGGCCGTAGTCCCGACTATGGTCACAACTCCCTTCGCTTTTACGATCCAGGGCTTGGGATCATGATAGTGGTTGACCTGAACAAGCCTTACATTGTGAAGCTGCCTGACCTTCTTATAAAAATCGATCCCCCTCTCCCCAAGCATTGCCTGATGCTCCTTGACATACAGTCTCCAGCCTGCGGGAAGCGATTTTGATACCTGCTCGATAAGGTTTAATTCATCAACATAATAGGAGGCTTTTACAAAAACCGTGGATTCAGGTATCAGGTGAAGCGGCATATATACATAATCCTCACCCTCCACCGGCGCTTCAAAGAGCCTGTTCTTTCCCATATATTTCCTTCGTCTTAACATTACCTGAAGATAATGGAAAAAATAAGGGATGCTCGGAGCATACAGTATCTTATTCGTACGTTTGAGCTTAAGATTTTTTCTGGTGATATCCATGTTCCAGAAATAATTCCATTTGCCGTGCATCACCCTCAGTATCCAGATAAGGGAATCCCTCTCGTACTGGCTCGTGACGGTACCCGCAAACTCCTTGTTCATTATGGTGCTCCGGCTTCTGTAATCATTAACATAATCATACATTTCCCTGAGCTCCTCAGGAGTTTTTTTCAGGTTTTCTTTGTATTTTTCAACGACATAGGAATCTATCCCTATGGTGTTCTGAAAAGTAGGATATTTATAATATCCGAATTTAGAATACTCTACAGTAATATACGGGATATTCTTTTTATATGCAACCTCGTTGATGATAGTCCGCTGGAGCTCGGCGTTATCAAAATCAAGGATCATATCCGGCTTAAATTCCTCAAAAATGGAGAGGATTTTCTTATAATTAAGCTCCAGCCAGTACATATTCTCGTCATAATCCGTAAATGACCAGTAATAACGCCAGTGATAGTGCCTCGTGTTCTCCTGGGAGCACATCAGCTGCATATTGAGATTCTTAAAATGTGTATATTCCCTCTCTATCTTCTCTAAATATTCAAGGTCTACCGGCGAACCCTTTTTTTTAAGCCCTTCCGTATACTCATCACAGATGTCCCTTACGTCATAGAGCTTTACTCCCGGCAGCTCCTCCTTGAACTTATAATAGGAATTCTCATTATAATAGCATTTATTATAGCTGCACTCGGATGACATTATAAAGAAAGCCGCCACCTCATTGTCCTGCCGCCAGTCATCCGCAAGGAACCATAAGGGCATCGAATAGGTCTCCCTGCACACAAAGAGTATTCTTTTGTTATGAAAATTAATATCCGTCATGATATCTTCTGCTCGTCAAACACCCGGTTCCAGTCTACTCCGGAGGAAAACAGTTTATGCGTGCTTAAAAACTTTTTCCTGCGGTTTATGGTAAACTTCTTTAAAATCCTCGGAAAATGAACACATAAAAAAATCTTGATCCTTATCTGCTTTGACACCTCGCGGTTATTGTATACAGACTTATAAAAGGTCCTTACAATTTCAAGGCAGTCTTTATCGTGCTCCTTTGAAAAATTACCGTATAACATGCTGTTCTGGATGACGCTTATCGCCTCATAAACGATAAAAAAATCGCAGGCCGCAAGAAGAGAAGGATAGTCTTTCAATATTTCATTACATATGAGCTTGTCAGCCTCAAAGGATTTAGCCAGATTATCCTCCACCTTCGAGCCGCTGTCAGCGCTCATCCTGAAATAATACTTTGGCTGCCGTAAATAGGCGATCTTTGAAGCCTTATTCAAAAGCCTGTAGCATACAAACCGGTCTTCTACCTTTTTTCCGCTGTCAAACCTTATGTCGTCAAACAGCTCCCGCTTATAGAGCTTATCCCATATATGAAGAAAAAAACCGTTCTGATACAGGATCGTTGAAAATGCCTCCTGTCTGCTTAGGATCCTGAGGACCCCCGGGACAGCACCGGCATCTGCTTTCTCTCCCGTACCATGCTCTCCACCGCCGCCTAAACCTGAAGCCGGTCCTGCATCCGCCTGAGCGGCATGCTCAGGAAAATCCGGCTCAATACAGTTTTCATAGAGATAATATTTGCCTGAGACAGCAATGTCCGCGCCGTTATCCTCAAGAACCTTAACCAGGCTCTCTATCATATCAGACTTTATGTAATCATCGCCGTCGACGAATCCGATATAGTCTCCGCAGGCAGCTTCCAGTCCGCTGTTCCTTGCGCTTGCCGTACCTTTGGGCTCTTCTGTGATAAGCTTTATCCTGTCATCCTTCTTTTCGTATTCCTCGCAGATCTTTATACAGGCATCATCCCCTGTTCCCGCCACGAGGATGAGCTCAAGGTTTTCATAGGACTGGGAAACAAGGCTTTCCAGACATTGCCGCAGATACTTTTC
>JAIKXO010000216.1 GCA_024684065.1 Lachnospiraceae bacterium | reverse complement strand
TACTGGTATATCTTCCCGTCCTGCTGCTGTTTGCTG
This sequence comes from Lachnospiraceae bacterium, assembly GCA_024684065.1. The sequence goes on along the minus strand of JAIKXO010000216.1, from coordinate 10,694 downwards.
AAAAAGAGTGGAAGTCAGGATTCATTGCGATCGCGATCTATATAGGGAGTTACTATGCCCAGATGGCTCTCAGGCACGATCTTAGTGCGTTGGAATCCGCTCTGGCTCTGATGCTGTACATAATCACAAAGATACTGCCGACGGTCATACTTGCAAGATATATCGTAAAGACAACCAAGGTATCAGAGTTCCTGACAGCGATGAACCGTATGCGTGTCACGGACAAGCTTACCATTCCGATAAGTGTGATCTTCAGATTCTTTCCCACTGTGGTTGAAGAGTCGAGAGCCATAAATGATGCCATGCGTATGCGTGGGATTGAGATGGGAGCTAACAAAGCGACCGAAGCAGTGGAGTACCGTATGGTTCCCCTGATCGCTTCCTGCTCGATCATAGGTGAAGAGTTATCTGCCGCAGCCATGACAAGAGGGTTGGATGTCGGAAAAAAGAGAAGCTGCATTTGGAAGATCAGATTCCGTTTTTTGGATCTGATCATCATCGCACTATGTCTTATATGTTTTATCTGGTGGGGGATCGGAAGGTTTTTTGTATGATTGTTTTTGATAATGTCTCTTTTCAATATAATAAAGATCAGGAAAGCCTTAAGGAGATCAATCTGAGCGTAAACGAAGGCGATATTGTACTTGTCTGTGGTCCGTCAGGGTGTGGTAAATCAACCCTTGTAAGGTGTGTTAACGGACTTATCCCGCATTTTTATGAGGGAAACCTGACGGGAAGTGTAACCGTGAACGGGATCGATGTATCACAGACCACTTTAAGAAAGATATCACGGCATGTGGGGACTGTTTTTCAAAACCCGAGGTCTCAGTTCTTTAATGTCGATACCACCAGTGAGCTGGCATTTGGATGTGAGAACTTCGGGCTGGATCCGGATGAGATCGAGCGAAGGATCAATCTGGTAGTAAACACTCATGGACTTGCTCCCTTAATGGACAGAAGCATTTTTAAGCTTTCCGGCGGTGAAAAGCAGAAGATCGCTTGCGCCGGTATTGCGGTAGAGCCTTTGGATGTGATCATACTGGATGAGCCGTCGGCAAATCTTGACTATGAGGGGATCTGTGAACTACAGAAAATGATCGGAGCATGGAAGGAAGAACATAAGACGATCCTCATAGCCGAACACAGGATATCTTATCTGTTTCCGTATATTTCGAGAGCACTCCTGATGAATTCGGGCGAGATCGTTAAAGAGTATTCCACTGATGAGATCAGGGCACTTTCGGAGGACGATCTTCATAAGCTTGGGCTCAGGGCCGAAAACATGCAGGATCCGACGCATATAACAACGGATAATGATGAGAAACAGGATATAGCTAAGAAACTGATCCTGTCCAATATGAAGTTTTCATACCGAGGAGAGGAACCCGTATTTGATATTCCTCATATGGAAATACCTGCAGGGGAAATAGTGGGTATAGTTGGGACAAACGGCGCAGGGAAGTCAACTTTTCTAAGATGTCTGTGCGGCATGGAGAGGTCGTGCAAGGCTGCACTTACTGTGGGTAATGAGGTTTGGAAAAACAAAAAGAGACGGCAGAGCATCTACATGGTCATGCAGGATGTCAATCATCAGCTTTTTACGGACAGTGTACTTGAAGAGGTCATGATATCCCAGGAAACGGAGAATAGGGAAGAGGCTCTTAAGATACTTAAATCCCTCGATCTGGCGGAATATGCCGACAAGCATCCTCTGGCACTGTCAGGCGGTCAGAAACAGAGGGTTGCGGTTGCATCTGCGGTTGCTTCGGGGAGAGACATAATCCTGTTTGATGAGCCCACAAGCGGGCTGGACTACTATCATATGATGCAGGTGTCAAATATATTAAAGAATCTTCAGAAAATGGGTAAGACTGTAATAATCGTCACTCATGATGTTGAGCTTATTAAAAATGCGTGTACCCGTGTGATACGGTTTGTTATGTATGATCTTGTAAAGTAGGCATAAGAAAAACCTTGACAAATCATTTCAATAATGATAGTTTATACATGTTAGCGAACGTTGTTAGCGAATAATGTTAGCATAAAGGTTGATATATGCCAAGAGATAAAACAGCTAATCATATTAAGATAATGGCTGCCGCCAAGGAAGAATTTCTGGAGCGCGGTTATGAGAAGGCGTCCATGCGCGGAATAGCGGACCGCTGCGGTCTGACTGCGGCCGGGATCTACAGGCATTGCGTAGATAAAGAGGATCTCTTCTGCCAACTGGTTTCTCCTGCTGAGGATAAGCTTAAGGAATGGGCTAGAGGACACATGCGAAGGTATGAGGAGCCCGTGAAGAAAGGCAAGAAGATCACATGGCAGGATTCCAATATTGATATGATGAGAGAACTCGTCTATCCGAATATGGAAGATTACCATCTCCTGGTAGCAAAATCGAAGGGGAGCAGGTATGAAAATTTCCTGCATGATATGACAGAGGAATCACAGAATAAATTTCTTTCATATCTGGAAAAGTTAAGAAAAGCCGGGATAAAAACACCCGATATATCCCCGCAGAAGCTACATCTTTTAATGACTGCATATATAACGGCATTATTCGAGCCTGTTGTTCACAATTACTCCTACGAAGAAGCCGTTGACGCGCTTGAAATACTTGAAAAATTCTTTTTACCCGGTTGGAAACAACTGATGGGATTATAAGTCGAAATATTATATAGGAAATTCACACTCACCGTCCGGTCCCGTAATGGGATCGGGCGGTGAGGGCGTTTTAGGGGTTAGCTAACAAAAAACGCATGATGTTAACAAAAAAGAAAGGGCAGGAAAAAACAATGAATCAAGAAGCAACAAAAGAAGAAAAGAAATGGTTTGGCACATTGCTTTCCTATGCGAAGGGCAGCGGTGGAAGGCTGGGGGCATCGGTTATCTTTTCCATGGTCAGTCTTATCGCGGGACTTGTGCCGTATTATCTTGTGTACCGCATATTGGACAGATATATAGCCGGTACCCTTGACAGAGCATATGTGTTCAATCTGAGCATGACAGCAGTCCTTGCGTATCTTGTAAAAGTTATCTGTTTCGGGATATCTACGGGGATATCGCATTATGTAGCATTTAACGTGCTGAAAGGATTAAGGCTTAAGGTGGCGGATGTCTTTTTGAAGGCTCCGCTCGGAGATGTTACCGCTCACTCGATCGGAGAGATCAAAGGCGTGATCGTGGATAAGATCGAAGATATCGAGCCGCCGCTGGCGCACGTGGTTCCGGAGGGCGCGGGACATATCCTGCTTCCCATTGTATGTTTTATCGCTCTTGCAATAGTTGATATACGCGTTGCTCTTGCAGCTCTTCTTGCGCTGCCCCTGGGACTTATCTTTATGGCGCTCACCTTTAAACTGAGCGGAAAGAATATGACAAAATACCAGGAAGCAAACGCACATATGAGCAGCATGATCGTTGAATATGTGGAGGGTATAGAGGTCATCAAGGCTTTCGGGAAGGCCGGAGTGAGCTATGAAAAATTTGCCGGTTCCATCAGGAACTACAGGGATTTTGTTATTGAGTGGATGGAATCCACCTGGGTGACGATGAAGCTGGCGTTTGCGTTTATGCCTGCGACATTGCTCGGTGTTGTGCCGGTAAGTATCCTTCTTGTAGGGAAAGGGAGTATGACGGTTTCGCAGATGGCACTGTCGGTAATGCTTGCAATGTCAATGGTCATCAGCATGGCAAAGATAGAGATCTTTTCTAACGGCTTAAGACAGATGCAGTATACGGTGCTTGAGATCCAGAAGCTTTTAGAGATCAAAAGCCTGCCTGAACCCGAAAAAGAAAAACTTCCCGATAATTATTCGATCGAGCTTAAGGATGTACATTTCACTTATGATGAAGAAGACGGAGAGGTACTTCACGGGATCAATCTGTCGATGAAGGAAGGAAGCTTTACTGCGCTTGTCGGACCGAGCGGGGGCGGAAAGTCAACAGTGGCGAAACTGATCGCAAGGTTCTGGGATGTGAGCAGCGGAAGCATCAGTATAGGCGGCGTGAATATAAAAGAACTCAAGGTCACGTCTTTGGCTGACATAGTGAGCTTTGTAACCCAGGACAATTTTCTTTTTTCAAGATCCATCATGGAGAATATCAGACTGGGTAAACCGGATGCCACCGATGAAGAAGTGATCCGGGCGGCAAAATCGGCGTGCTGTGATGAGTTCATACGCAAACTTCCCGACGGATACAATACCTCGGCAGGAGAGGCAGGAAAGCGCCTGTCCGGAGGTGAAAGACAGAGAATTGCCATAGCGCGGATGATGCTTAAGAATGCGCCGGTGGTGATACTTGATGAAGCAACGGCATTTACGGATCCCGAGAATGAGACAAAGCTTCAGGAATCCATTGCCAATCTGACAAGGGGCAAGACGCTTCTGGTGATCGCTCACAGGCTGTCGACCATAAAGAATGCAGACAGGATAGTGGTGCTTAATGACGGCCGGATAGAAGCCGAGGGAACTCAGGAAGAACTTATGGAGAAGTCGCCGTTATATCAGAGGATGTGGCAGGCTCATATCGGTGCAAGAAACTGGGCGGCCGGTAATGTGAAGGAGGCGTAAAGATATGTTTAAAACGGTAAAGAGGATAATAGACTGGTGCGGGGACTTTAAGGCAAGTCTTTTTGCGGGATTTCTGTTTTCGTTTCTGTCATCCTGGGCGATGGCTGCTCCGGTTGCATATGCAGGGTTCGTTATGGGCGGGATCATCAGTGATATAAAAGCAGGGAAAGTGATCGATCCCGGACTTGCGCTAAAGAGTTTTTTTCTTATAATGCTGATGGTGCTTGGAAGATTTGTTTTTGATTATCTGAAAGCAAGGTTTCACGAAACGATAGGCTATGAGCTGGTGGCACGGGACAGGCTCAAGATCGGAGAAGCGTTAAAGAGGGTATCCTTGGGATATTTCCAGACGAACGATACGGGAGCAATATTAAATGCCATAACGACAGGACTGGCCACGCTTGAAAATATGGGGATCCGCATGGTGGACGGTTTTGTGGGAGGATATCTGAATTTCCTGTGCATCCTGCTGTTTTTGCTTTTTATCATTCCTGAGTGTGCATTGATCGCCTTAGGGGGCGTGGCGGTTTCATTCCTGTTTCTCCTTATGATATCAAGACACAGTACCGCCAATACGAAGGTGCTGAATGCAGAAAACGAAAAGCTCACAAGAGCGGCACTGGAATACACCAGGGGCCTGCCGGTTGTCAAGTCTTTCGGTATGGAAGGTGCATCCGTCAGGGATTTTACACAGGCCTGTGCGAGTGCAAAAAAAATAGCATTAAAGATCGAGTGCGGATTTATCCCATATAACTGTCTGCATATATTTGCTCTGAAAGCGGCAAGTGTGTGGATGATCATTTCGGTCATGTATGCCGGCCTTGCCGGCAGGCTTGAGTTGCCGATGGTATTGATCGTGGCTTTTCTGTCGATGTCGATATTTAATTCCGTGGAACCCATTGCCGACAGTGCACATGTTTTGTCCGTGATAAATAATGCATTCGATAAAATGGAGATGTTTTCCGACACCAATCTCCTTGATGCGGATGGAGAGGATATCAAACCCGGGAGCTATGATATAGCATTCAAAAACGTGGACTTTTCCTACTCCAACGCAGTTTCAACGGAAAACAGAAAGGTACTTGAGGATGTATCTTTTGAAATCCCGCAGGGGAGCACAACAGCGATAGTAGGGCCTTCGGGAAGCGGCAAGACGACCATCTGCAATCTGATCGCAAGGTTCTATGATGTTACAAAAGGAAGTATAACACTTGGGGGCACGGATCTTAAGAAATACAGTCTCGACAGCCTTCTTACAAATATCTCTATGGTGTTTCAGAATGTTTATCTGTTCAATGATACGGTACGCGCGAATATCTGCTTCGGCAGGGAAAATGTCTCGGAGGAAGAAATGATCGAAGCTGCCAGGAAAGCACGCTGCCATGATTTTATCATGGGGCTGCCCGATGGATACGATACAGTGATCGGAGAAGGAGGCGGCACGTTATCAGGCGGGCAGAAACAGAGGATATCCATAGCCAGAGCGATACTTAAGAATTCACCGATCATAATACTTGATGAATCGACCGCGAGCATAGACCCTGAGAACGAGCACCTGATCCAGGGTGCCCTTACGGAACTTTCAAAAGGCAAAACCGTGATCATCATCGCACACAGACTTGCAACTATCGAGGCGGCAGATCAGATACTTGTAGTGGATGAAGGTCATATCGTCGAAAAAGGAAAACACGAAGAGCTTGTAAGCCTGGGCGGAAAGTACGCAGGATTTGTCAGGATACGTAAAGAAGCGGAGAACTGGCAGATCGCGAGTGAAGCTTAAGATGTTTTAAATAAAAAAGGACTTGACAAAGAAGAGCGAACACTGTATTCTATTAAGCGTGAGCGTACAGTGTTCGCTTTTAATGAGGTAAATAGAATGCCTATCGATAAAACAGCAAACCATGAGAAAATCGTTGCAGCCGCCAAGAAAGAATTCCTGACTTACGGGTTTACGGACGCCTCCATGCGGCACATTGCAGAAGAAGCCGGAATGAGTGCATCCGGACTTTACAAGCATTTTGCGAGTAAGGAAGAAATGTTCTCCGCACTGGTCGAACCTGCCCGGCAGGGATTGCTGAGTATTTTTCATCTGGAAGAGAATGAACAGGAGCAACTTATCGGTACCGGTGATCTGAGCTTTTTGGAGACCGGGCAGGATGCAAGGCTCTCGATTTCCTACATCTACGATAATCTGGATGCTTTTCGCCTGATCATCTGCAAGTCTCAGGGTACTAAGTATGAAAGCTTTATTCATGATCTCGCCATATTGGAAGAGAAAATGACGCTTTCTTTTATGGAAGTGCTAAGAAAGCAGGGGATAAAGCTCAATGAATATGATAAAAGAGAGCTTCACCTGTTGACCACGACGAACATAAGCGCAGTGTTCCAGACGGTAGAGCATGATCTTACCAGGGAGGAAGCCATGCATTACGCCGATACCCTGGACAGGTTCTTCTCCAAGGCGTGGAGAGAATTCTTCGGATATTAGGTAATAATTGCCTTCTTAGGATGATTCAATGAGAAGGCCTTTTTTATAAAAGCAAGTTAGCATTAGCTAACTAATAGGAGGTGCTTATAGTATGGAAGTACAAAAGTCATATCCCATGGCAAGGATCTGGGAGATCGCAAAGCCCGAACACGGAAGGCTCCTTTTGTCTGTCGTGCTGGCAGTGCTCGGCGTAGTATCAGGGATCGTTCCTTTTGCTTCTGCGGCAAAGATCATTTCAGGGATGATATCCGGAAACAGGGAATGGAGTTATTATCTTGCATTCGTAGTTGCCGCCTTCGCAGGCTTTGCACTTAAAAGTCTTTTTTATGCAATGGGACTGAGCGTCAGTCATAAGGCGACATTTTCCCTGTTGGGAGAGATACGTAAGCAGATATTTGCCAAGCTTCCGAAAATGCCTCTTGGTACTATCATCGATACTTCCAGCGGCAAACTCAAGCAGATCATTGTTGATGAGGTGGAGCGGATGGAACGCCCTATAGCGCATATGATACCTGAGCTCACATCCAATATCATCGGTGCTATAGCGGTTTGGATATATATGATGATCATCGACTGGAGAATGGGACTCATATGCCTGATATCCGTACCGGTCGGACTTATGTTTTTCGGCTTTATCGCCGCCAGTTATTCCGAGGATTACAAGAAGTCCGTGGAGATCACTCAGGACATGAACGCGAGCATCGTTGAATATATCCACGGGATCGAAGTGATCAAAGCATACAGTCAGAGCAGATCATCCTTTCAGAAGTTTAAAGATAAGGTACTTGCAAATGCCTCCTTCTATTACTACTGGATGAAAAAAACGGAAGTTTGCCAGGCTCTTTGTTACACGATCGCGCCCTGTACACTGATCACGGTATTGCCGATTGGTTGGTGGATGTATGTCTCAGGGAGGATTTCAGCAGACGTTTTCATGACTTCAATCATGCTTTCCATGTGCATTGTAGGACCTATTCTCGCTGCTATCCAGTTTACGGATTCCTCCGCCAAAGTGGGAACCACAGTAGTCACGGTAGATGAGCTGCTCTCCGGAGAAGAACAGGAGCATTCGGAAACTCCGGTTACATTCACAACCCATAACATAGAATTCTGTGACGTCAACTATTCTTATCATGAAGATGAGGAAGTCCTTCATCATGTAAATCTCACAATTCCGGAGAAGAGCTTTACCGCTCTCGTCGGGCCTTCCGGGAGCGGAAAATCTACAATCGCAAAGCTTGTTGGAGGATTCTGGGATGTGAAGGACGGCTCGGTAAAGATGGACGGAAAAGATCTTAGATCGATCCCGCTTGAACAGCTTTATGATCAGGTGGCATATGTATCCCAGGATAACTGGCTGTTCGACGATACGATCATGAATAATATCCGTATGGGAAAGACAACGGCTTCCGATGAGGCGGTTCGTGAAGCTGCCAAAGCTTCAGGCTGCGATGAATTCATAATGGCTCTTCCGCAAGGCTATGAAACAAAAGTCGGAAGCGGTGGGGCCCGTCTGTCGGGAGGCGAACGTCAACGGATCGCCATTGCCAGAGCAATGCTTAAAGATGCTCCCGTCGTGATCCTTGATGAAGCAACGGCTTATATAGATCCGGAGAATGAGGCTGTCATACAACAGGCGCTTACCAAACTGATGAGGAATAAAACGGTGATCATCATTGCTCACAGGCTTTCTACGGTAACGAATGCCGATCAGATCGTGCTGATCAACAAAGGGTCGGTCGAGTGCTCGGGTACTCACAGTGAGCTTCTTAAAGAGAGTGCTCTTTATAATGCGATGTGGCAGGCTCATATCAGCGAAGGAGGTGCAGCGTAATGCTTGAAGCGATAAGAAAGATCATAGACTTTTCCGGGCAGGAAAAAAGCAAGATATACCGGGCGATCATCATTTCATTTTTTAAATCTCTGTTCTCGATGTTCAGGATGGCGGCGATCTATTTCGTCATTCTTGCATTTGAAGAGGGTGATCGTACCATGAAGCCGGCCTGGATGGCACTCCTGTTTCTGGGCATAAGTATCATTGGACAGTTTATTCTGAAAATGGCTGCGGACCTTCAGGCCGTTCATGCAGGCTATTATATGAGCGCTTATAAGAGGCTTGATATAGCTGAAAGGCTTAAAAAGGTCCCCATGGGATATTTCAACGACAGTAACCTCGATCAGGTAACCGGTATTACGACTACCGTACTTGATGTTGTGGAAAATCAGGGCGCAAACGTTCTCGTGCTGATCCTTAGCGGGTTGATGAATTCAGTCGTCTTTCTGATCTGCGTATTATTCTTCGATTGGAGGCTGGGTCTTATCGAGTTGATCGGTATGACTGTTTATATGCTCATTACCTCATCCATGGAAAAGAAGAGCCGTGCTTTATCTCCGGTAAGGCAGAGAAATGAGGCCGCACTGGTATCCAGGGTACTTGAGAGCCTTCAGGGGATGAGTGTGATCAAATCATTTAACCTGACCGGAAAGGGCGATGAAGCCTTAAAAAAAGCGATCGATGGAAACAGGGACAGCAATCTGGCGATGGAAAGATTGTTCATCCCATATGGAGAGATCCAGGGAGTCGTCCTTGGCGCATTCAAAGCCTTGCTCCTGCTTACTGCGGTGGCACTCTTCATTAACGGAAACATGACGATAACCTATGCCTTAATGGCAGTGATCATCTCTTTCCAGGTATTTGCCGATATCGAGCAGACCGGAGCGGGGCTTACAGTTCTAAGGGTAGTTTCGAGCTCGATAGAGGAAGCCGAGAAGATCGATCTCCTTCCGGTCATGGATGAAAATGGCAAAGATTATGATCCGGAGAATTACGGAATATCGATCGATCATGTATCATTTTCCTATGGCGAAAATGAGGTATTAAAGGATGTAAGCCTTACGCTCCCGGAGAAGACCATGACTGCATTTGTCGGATCATCCGGTGCGGGCAAAACAACGCTGGCTATGCTGATAGCACGTTTTTGGGATGTGAATAAAGGAAGCATTTCCATTGGCGGCCGGGATGTAAGAGACTACACGCTGGAAAGCCTGATGTCAAGGATCAGCGTTGTTTTCCAGAATGTCTATCTGTTCGCGGATACGATTGAAAACAATATAAAGTTCGGAATGAGAAATGCAAGTCATGATGCGGTTGTAGCTGCCGCAAAAAAGGCATGCTGCCATGACTTTATCATGTCGCTCCCGGAGGGCTATTCCACTGTGATCGGTGAAGGCGGGGCAACGCTTTCGGGAGGAGAAAAACAGAGGATATCTATTGCAAGAGCGATCCTTAAGGATGCTCCGGTCATCATTCTTGATGAAGCAACAGCAAACGTTGATCCTGAGAACGAAGATAAACTGATCGCCGCCTTTGATGCTTTAACGGAAAATAAGACGGTGATCATGATCGCTCACAGGCTCAAGACGATCCGGAATGCCGATAAGATCGTGGTACTTGATGAGGGAATGATCAGCAGCGGCACACATGAAGAATTGCTCAGAAGCAGTGAGAAATACAGCAGATTCATAAAACTCAGAGAAGAAGCCGCAAGCTGGAAGATGCAGACTGCATAAAACAGGTTATTTCAGAAGTATTGACAATTAAAAAGAAATGTGATAAATACATTACCGATAAA
>JAIKXO010000195.1 GCA_024684065.1 Lachnospiraceae bacterium | reverse complement strand
CTTATCTCCAAAGGTATTTGGATGAGTTCTGCTACCGCTTCAACCGCAGGTGGAGTAAACGACCAGTATTGGATCACCTGGTAGAGTGCTGCGTTTGGGCTCCTTTTCAATCAGTTGCTGAGGTTCGTATATAATCATTTAAAACAATATCATGATCCCCACAGCTCCTCATGTAGTCAGCAAGTCTTCGTATGTAATTCTCCTCTTCGCCACAAAGAAAGGTTTTCATAGAATAAAACCCGGTATGATCCCGAATACATACGTCGCCACCCCAATAAAGGTCGGAACTGCAAATCTAATTTTATGCAACCCTATGGATCTATCAAAAAAGACGATCTTTGCCGCCCCTATAACCGCCCCGAAAACAAATGTCACCGCCATGATAATAGCTATGTCCTTGGGACCTGTTATCGCTCCGATCATAGCAAATAGCTTCAGATCGCCCGCCCCGAAAAGCTTGAATCTATAAAAAGTTATCATGGAAAGGAGGGGGATACAAAGCCCCAGTGTAGAATATAAGAGACCCTGTACCCCGTATGAGTGAATAAAAAAGATATATCCCGCCAAAATACCGGTCACAATAATATGATTCTTGACCTTATAAGAATATATGTCCGTTACAGCTGCCAAAAGACAGAGGCCAAACAAAATTATAAATCTTGCTTCCATTTTCGTTCCTTTCGTTATTTATATCCGATAACAAAAATCACCGCCGTTCGATTAAATAGTATAACGAGTGAACGCGTACTTTCTTCTATTTTGAATCTTTGAATCGGCAGTTATTTGCGTTCACGAATATGAACATACAATTTAAAAGCACTTATAACCCGTATCGAAATTACTTAATCATTTTATCTGTCTGTTTTCCAGAAAGCTTTGTCAAAAAACTTCAACAATGTCCGTTTTACAAATGTTATCGAAATAACTGATAATTATATGTAGAATCAACATATGATTCTCTGACAGCTATAAAAAACCTGAGAAAATAAAAGAAAATAATGATAAAAAGAGCTACGATGAAGAATACTATGATAAAAAATATGATGGAGAAAATATTATGATAAAGAAAAATCTGATATGATTTTCAATGAGGCCACAATGTGGCTCCATCTGAGATCGTGAGATGATTATATGCGTTAAGATTTCATTTGTCCATAGCTTTTATAAAGGTTTTTCATCTTTGTGAAAGCTATACAATATCGTGCGTTATTTAAATTTCAGCCTGCTCCGCCAATGCTCCGATTTTTGTCAGATATGCACAATCGAGCAGGGAAAACATCCCTGCCCGATTGCCAACAACTTCTGTTAATATTATAGTCTATCATATTTGAGGAACCATGGAACTATCCAAAAAATAGCTTCATATTCTTCTTGTCTGATTTTCCGCCTGTTTCGTTGTCGTCAGCCTCCGATGTTAAGGAATCGGTGATTAAGCGCTTCCCTGCGCTAGAGACCTAATGAAAGGCTGGTTTAATCAGTCTTTCCTTAATAACCCTGAGTCACAATATCCCAGCCACCGTCCTCTGAGCGGGCAAGCCACCACTCAAAATCCGTGTATTCCGTATCGGCCTCCCAGGCACCGTACGCTTCAGCAGGAGAGTGAAAATCCATAATAAATTCCGCAACCTGCGTATAGTTTCCGTCCTCATTCAGCTCGTTCATCCACTTGAGGTTCTCATCCGTGCAGCTTTCGTCTCCGGCATAGCGGATGCTATGGAGTTCGCAGCCATCCCAAGTCGCAAATTCTATCTCGATCTCAGAAATGGCATCCTCCAGATCCTCTTTGGAATAAAGCTCAGATTCACCATAATCGACCTCAACCATATCTTCCACAGTCGGCTCAAAGCCCCATTCTTCCCAAGTTTCCGGGCTCAGCCTTTCCAAGGTGTCGATGACAACCACACAATCAGGTTTAACCTTCTGCATAACAAGCTTCATGATATTCTCAGGCATGGACACGCAGCCTCCCGTATAAGGCTTAAGCGGGCCAAAGCAGTGCAAGAAGATGGCGGAGCCTCTGCCGGGCGTACCGTCCTCATTGAAGCTGATATTGAGACAATACTGGTACTGATACTCATAATCGATGATATGCTCGCTGTCGTCTAAGAGAAGATCCGGATAATCCTTAATATCAACCATCTCGTTATAATGCTCATCCGGGTCGCCCGACCACCAGGTGTCGTCTGTTACCTGGGTATAAGGAAGCGCACACCCAGGATCCGGAGCAATTCCGAAGGCCTTGTTAAAGTGGTAAACACCGATGGGGGTCTGTGAACAGCCTTCGGCGTGATCAGCGTCCATGCAAAGACCCTTTTTCCCAACATAACCAGGTGTGGAAAGAATTTGCTTCCAGCTGCCGTTTGCATCCCGCTCATGCATGGAAATAGTAGCAGTCGTTTTATCCATTCCGAATCCCGCCACAACAAAAAGCTGGTCAGTATTCTCATCCTGAGCGGCCGGAAGCTCGGTTATCCACTCGGGACTATCCTCCACATGTTGGATAGAGGAGTGAATGCTATCCTGAACCGGAATGAGCGCAGGATCGATCGCACAAGCGCTCATGGAAACGGCGCCGAATGCAAGAGCCGTGATAAGCGGCATAATAATGGTTTTCTTCATAAATTGTAGTCTCCTTTCTATAATAAAAATGTCAAGCCTGACATAGTATTACTTATCTTTTTGACATCTGAAGATGTTCAAAAACTTAAAGAAGATTTGACATTACATACATAGATATCATATCACAAAAACTATAAATGCACTATTATAAAACACTGGGGCAAGACAAAAAACTATTTTCAACCGAAAATCAAGACAGGCTCAGTTACAGCCCGTCTCCGAGAAAAATAAAGACTTAGACAATAAACACCGAATAGCAGAACCGCTAAAAAGAGTTTCTACCGCTTAATAAGCGCTTCCCTATCAAAGCAATTCAACAACAATTCCCTGCCAGCCCTCCAGAGTTATCAGGTCTTTCTTCGTCCTGCAAGCATCCGTTGTTTTCAACAGGATCCTATAGGGCAGAGAAATAGGGACTGTCTCCTCCTCCGTCTTCAAGTTTGCTAGAATGAGCAGATCCTTTTCTCCTTTCCGATAGTATGCAAAAAGGCTCTTTCTTTCTTCAAAAGCCGATTCAAAATCACCGTAGGCTAAAGTGTTAAAATATTCCGGGGCTTTTCGAAGCCCGGCCATCGACCTATAGAAATTCAGAAGGGAATCCGGTCTTTCCTCCTGCTTACGGACATTGATGCTTTGATATCCGGGATTCACCCTATACCAAGGCGTCCCGGACGTAAAACCGGCACTCTCTGTTTCATCCCATTGCATAGGAGTCCTGGCATTGTCCCTGTAAAAAGCGGCTGCCGTTTCCAAAGCCTTTTCCTCGCCGAACCCTGCGTCTAACGCTACCCGGTATTCATCGATTGCTATAATATCATCGAATTCCTCAAAAGACTGGAAAGGGAAGTTTTCCATTCCGATTTCCTGCCCCTGATAGATAAAGGGGATTCCCCGCAACATAAAATACGCCAGAGCCAGGCATTTCTTTCCGGCTTCCGTCCTGCCTTCCAAAGGAAGATACCGGTTTGCCGCGCGCGGGCGGTCATGGTTTTCGATGACGTTGGAAAAATACCCGATCCTTCCGATACGACGCTGTGCGTCGATGACGCATTGCTTATACTCCTCAGTAGTGATCGGGTCCCATGAATACCAGCCCAGCCTCTTCTGCCCGAATGCAATATGGGAAAAGTCGAACATCGAGGAAAAATACCCATTTTCTCCAATTAGAACCTCAAGTTCATCCTCCTGTTCATTGAAGACTTCCCCGATAGTAAGAGCCTTCCTCGGGGCGAACACCCGGTCTCTAAACTCCCTAAGAAAAACTCCAAGCCCTTGTACGCTTTCCGGGCTTCTTCCGATATAGCAAAGGCCGTCCTCTCGATCTACCGGCGCATCTAAAAACGGAAGGTCTTTTTTAATGTAGGTAATGGCGTCAATTCTAAAGCCTGCAATGCCCCGGTCCATCCACCATAAGGCATTCCGGTAAATTTCTTCTCTGACCTTTGGGTTTTCCCAATTCAAGTCAGGCTGCTTTTTATGGAAGGTATGCAGATAGAGCTTGTCTGGATGCCCCGGCAACGGTTCCCAGACAGAACCCCCGAAAACAGATCTTAAATTACAGGGAAGCTTTCCAGAGGAATCCCGGTCCACGATATAAAAATACTTTCCATAACGGCCGTCCGGATCCCGACAGGCTTTTTGAAACCAAACGTTCTTCTGCTCTGCTTTTGTTATATTTCCCATCACTTCCAGTCTCCTGCGCCAATTCTCACATAAATTGCGCATATCTTTATATCTTTTATAAAAATGCTAATGGCTATTTTCTATTTTGTGGTTGACAAAAGAACAAATGTTCGCTATAGTTGTATCATCGAACGCATGTTCTATGGAGGCTACAAATATGTCAGAATTAACAGATGTCATAACCTCATATAATAGCTTGTCATTCAGTGAC
>JAIKXO010000189.1 GCA_024684065.1 Lachnospiraceae bacterium | reverse complement strand
AACACTGTATTCTCTTAATCGAGATCGTACAGCGTTCGCTCTTTTGCGAGGTGATACTGATGCCTATCGATAAAACGGCAAACCATGAGAAAATCGTTGCAGCAGCAAAGAAGGAATTCCTGACGTACGGGTTTACGGATGCGTCCATGAGGCACATCGCGGAAGAAGCGGGGATGAGCGCATCAGGGCTGTACAAGCATTTTGCCAGTAAAGAGGAAATGTTCTCTGCACTGGTCGAGCCGGCTTATCAGGGGTTATTAAGTATTTTTCATCTGGAAGCGGATGATCAGGAGCAATCTGTCGGGACCGGTGATCTGAGCCTTTTGGAGTCCGGACAGGATGCAAAGCTCTCTATTGAATACATCTATGATCATCTGGATGCTTTTCGTCTGATCATCTGCAAGTCCAAGGGAACAAAATATGAGAGTTTTCTCCATGATCTTGCCGTGCTGGAAGAGAAAATGACTCTTTCTTATATGGAGGCTCTTAAAAAGCAGGGGGTGAGGCTTAATGAATTCGACGAAAGAGAACTTCATCTGCTCACTACGACTAACATAAACGCAGTTTTTCAAACGGTAGAGCATGATCTTACCAGGGAGGAAGCAATGCATTACGCATATACCCTGGACAGGTTTTTCTCAAAGGCCTGGAAAGAATTCTTCGGATATTAGTATATTACGCCTTCTTCGATCAATTAAAGAGAAGGCGGTTTTTATGGATATAAGTTAGCAATAACTAACAAACAGGAGGTGTTTTATAACATGGAAGAACAAAAGTCAAATCCAATGGCAAGGATATGGGAAATCGCAAAGCCTGAACACGGACGGCTTGCGTTGTCTGTCGTTTTGGCGGTTCTTGGCGTCGTATCCGGCATTATTCCTTTTGTTTCCGCCGCAAAGGTTATTTCCGGGATGATATCAGGAAACAAGGAATGGGGCTATTACCTTGTGTATATAGTTGCCGCCTTTGCAGGTTTTACATTCAAGAGCCTGTTTTACGCAATGGGGCTGAGTGTCAGCCATAAGGCGGCCTTTTCTTTGCTGGGGGAGATACGTAAGCAGATCTTCGCAAAGCTTCCGAGAATGCCTCTTGGTACGATCATTGATACTTCCAGCGGCAAACTCAAGCAGATCATCGTTGATGAGGTGGAGCGTATGGAACGTCCCATAGCACATATGATCCCGGAACTTACTTCCAACATCATCGGTTCTATAGCGGTATGGATCTATATGATGATCATTGACTGGAGGATGGGACTCATATGCATGATCTCGGTACCGGCCGGACTGATGTTTTTCGGCTTTATCGCTGCCAGCTATTCCGCTGATTACAAGAAGTCCGTGGAGATCACTCAGGAGATGAATGCGAGCATCGTTGAATATGTCCATGGGATCGAAGTGATCAAAGCATATAGCCAAAGCAGATCATCTTTTCAAAAATTGAAAGACAAGGTTATTGCAAATGCTGCATTCTACTGTTACTGGATGAAAAAAACCGAAGTATGTCAGGCTCTTTGCTATACGATCGCACCGTGCACATTGATCACGGTATTGCCGATCGGATGGCATATGTATATTTCGGGAAGTATTTCGGCAGATGTACTCATGACTTCTATCATGCTTTCTATGTGTATAGTCGGGCCGATACTTGCTGCGATCCAGTTTACGGATTCTTCCGCAAAAGTGGGGACCACAGTGGTCACGGTAGACAAACTGCTTGCCGGTGAAGAACAGGAGCATTCAAAAACACCGGTTACGTTTGCGACACATAACATAGAATTTTGCGATGTCAACTATTCTTATCACAAAGATGAGGAAGTCCTTCATCATGTTAATCTGTCGATACCGGAGAAAAGCCTTACCGCGCTTGTCGGACCTTCGGGCAGCGGAAAATCCACGATCGCCAAGCTTGTCGGCGGATTCTGGGATGTGAAGGACGGTTCGGTAAAAATGGACGGAAAAGACTTGAGATCGATCCCTCTTGAACAGCTCTATGATCAGGTTGCATATGTAGCACAGGATAACTGGCTGTTTGATGATACGATAATGAACAATATCCGCATGGGAAATACATCGGCTTCCGATGAGGCGGTTCGTGAAGTCGCCAAGGCA
>JAIKXO010000164.1 GCA_024684065.1 Lachnospiraceae bacterium | reverse complement strand
GGATTTCTCTAAGGTGGAGTTCCTGACAGTTGCGGAAGGGTTGTGCGTACAGTGTATGCATATCGGTTCTTATGATGATGAGCCTGTTACGGTGGCTATGATGCACGAGTTTATGGAACAGCAGGGTTATGAGCTGGATATTACGGATAAGCGCCTTCATCATGAGATCTATCTGAGCGATGCCAGGAAGGTTGCGCCGGAGAAACTGAAAACCGTGATCAGGCATCCGATCAAGGCAAAGGAGGAATAAGCTTATGGCATCAACGAAAGAGTATTTGGATTTTGTGTTGGAGCAGTTGTCCGGACTTGATGAAATAAGTCACAGGGCAATGATGGGAGAATATATCCTGTATTATCGCGGCAGAGTGTTCGGCGGCATTTATGATGACAGGCTTTTGGTTAAACCTGTTCCGGCGGCATCGAAGCTGATGCCGGACGCAACGATGGAGCTTCCTTATGATGGAGCGAAGGAAATGATCCTGATGGATGATGTTGATAACCGGGAGTTTCTGTGTGAACTGGTCGAAGCAATGTATGAGGAATTACCGGCACCAAAGAAAAAGAAAGCTTGAATAGGATGTACTATAGCTATTTTTGCGGTGTACTATTGGTTACCCAATTGTCCGCGACGGCACTACGCAAAATTCATATGATTGTTGTAGTTGCTTTGAACTTGAAATAGAAAGGCAAGAATGGCATCCATATTTCAACAAACTCTTTACAACCTGAAATAATAGACATATTACAAAGGAAGATGGGGAGACAATATGAACATAACCGGAAGGTATTCCGTCTGACTCTACTTTCCGTAGGTACCATTATCAGAAAAATCGAATTAAGATCTGCACATGGAGGTGAGAACGAATATGAACCAATATGTTACAGGAACAATCATTAAGGAACTGCGGGAAAAGAACAGGATGACACAGCGCGATCTGGCAGAAAGACTGGGAGTGAGTGACAAAAGCGTGTCAAAATGGGAAACTTCAAGAGGTCTTCCGGACATTACCTTGCTGGAACCCATTGCGGAGGCATTCAGGATTTCGGTTACTGAGCTGATATCCGGCAATACCATTCATAATGCAAATGTATCAGCAAACATGCTGCGGTCGATATTTTATGTCTGTCCGGTTTGCAGGAATGTGATACACAGCATGGGAGAAGCTGCGATTCACTGTCACGGCATCCAGCTTACTCCTTTGGAGGCAGAGTCGACGGATGAGCATCACATGGTTTTCATTGAACGTGTTGAGGATGAGTATTATGTGCGTATCGACCACAGCATGACGAAGGAGCATTATATTTCTTTTGTGGCGGCGGCTTCATCAGATGATATGCAGATGGTGAAGCTTTATCCGGAAGGGAATGCTGAAGCTCGGTTTAAGATCAGAGGAGTAAGAAGGATATTCTTTTACTGTAACCGCGACGGCCTGTTTTCAATCGATCCTGTAAAGGGAATAGATGACAAAGAAAGCGGATATGACGACTCACAGGAAAGAAGAGAACTTGAGAAGGCGGCAGGTATATTGTTTGGATAGGAAAGTTTCAAACTTACTGGAAGCCAAGAAAGAGGTGTGACGGTTTGGAATTGATAACCACAGACAGGCTGTTTTTGTGGGAAATGAATCCGGATGAGGCAAACGGGATCATCCGAAGTACATCGGCTGGGTGCCGGTGGAGCGGGTATTGAAACAGAAGGAGTATGGCTGAATGGTAGGACGCTCCCGCAAACGGCTCCCGCAATCGGGGAAAAGACAAATAATACGAACAAACGTTCCAGAACCTGTAGACGCGGGTCTCAAAGAATGGTACACTACAAGTTGTGTACCATTCTTATTTCATGAGGGTTTTAAACGAAAATGAACTTCGAATTACACTCAGATTACAAGCCAACCGGCGATCAGCCGCAGGCAATAAAGGAATTAGTTGAGGGTTTCAAAGCGGGCAACCAGTTTGAGACCCTGCTTGGCGTGACCGGATCGGGAAAAACATTTACCATGGCGAACGTCATAGCGGCCCTTAATAAACCGACACTGATAATATCCCATAACAAAACCCTCGCCGGCCAGCTCTATAGCGAGATGAAGGAATTCTTCCCCAATAACGCCGTGGAGTACTTTGTGTCCTACTACGATTATTACCAGCCTGAGGCCTATGTTCCTTCTACCGATACCTATATTGAGAAGGATTCGGATGTTAATGACGAGATAGACAAATTAAGGCTCTCCGCCACAGCCTCTCTGTCAGAAAGAAGGGACGTTATCGTCGTTGCCAGCGTTTCCTGCATCTACGGTATCGGTTCGCCTTCAGACTATGTCAATATGATCGTTTCATTAAGACCCGGAATGGTAAAGGACAGGGATGAGGTCATAAAGGAACTTGTCGGGATCAACTATGAAAGAAATCAGATGGATTATACAAGAGGAAGCTTCAGGGTATTGGGAGACGTTATTGAGATATTTCCTGCCTGGGAAACGGACAAGGCTGTAAGGATCGAATTCTTTGGCGATGAGATCGACCGCATAGTGGAGACCGATCCCCTGACAGGACATGTTAAGGCAGAGCTTAAGTATTTTGCTGTCTTTCCTGCTTCGCATTACGTCATTCCTCCCGAAAAGATAGAGCAGGCCGCCAAAACGATCGAGGCAGAGCTTAATGAGCGGATAAAGTATTTTGAGAATGAAGGAAAGCTGTTAGAGGCCCAGAGAATAGCGGAAAGAACAAGATATGATATAGAAATGCTAAAAGAGACGGGATTCTGTTCGGGTATAGAGAACTACTCCAGGCATATGTACGGGGCAGCCCCAGGAGCTACGCCATATACTCTCATGAGCTATTTTCCTGATGATTATCTGATAATAGTGGACGAATCCCATATGACGATACCGCAGATAGGAGGCATGTATGCCGGCGACCGTTCCAGGAAGGAAACCCTTGTGGAATATGGCTTCAGACTGCCTTCTGCGCTGGATAACCGTCCCTTGAACTTTACTGAGTTTGAGAGTAAAATAGACCAAATGATGTTTGTTTCAGCTACTCCCGCCGCCTATGAGGCGGAGCATGAGCTGTTAAGGGCAGAACAGATAATAAGACCCACGGGTCTCCTGGATCCGGAAGTTGAGATAAGACCTTCAAAAGGGCAGATAGATGATCTGATCTCTGAGATAAGAAAGGTGACAAAGGCCGGAAACAAGGTTATGGTGACCACTCTTACAAAGAGAATGGCAGAGGATCTTACGGATTATCTCAAGGAAAATGATATCAGGGTCAGATACCTCCACTCAGATATAGATACTCTTGAAAGAGCGGAGCTCATACGTGACATGAGGCTGGATGTATTTGATGTTTTAGTGGGTATCAATCTGTTAAGAGAGGGTCTTGATATTCCGGAGATCGCACTTGTTGCGATCCTTGATGCGGATAAAGAGGGATTTCTTCGTTCAGAGACCTCCCTTATCCAGACAATAGGAAGAGCGGCAAGAAATTCCGAGGGCAGGGTCATTATGTATGCCGACATGATGACCGATTCAATGAAAAATGCTGTCAGGGAGACCGAGAGAAGAAGAGAGATCCAGCAGAAATATAATGAAGAGCATGGAATCACGCCGACAACGATAAAGAAGGCGGTAAGGGATCTCATAAGCGTTAAGAAAGAGATCGCAAAAGACGAACTCAGATTTAAAAAGGATCCCGAATCCATGAGCAGCGCTGAACTGGAAAAGCTTATTAAAAAAGTTGAAAAGAGCATGAGAAAGGCTGCCGCCGAGCTTGACTTTGAAACTGCGAAAGAATTAAGGGACCAGATGTTAAGCCTTAAGGAAATGGCCGGCAAGTCGTAAGGAGTAACGGATTGAACAAGCTTTCTGTTGTAGTACCCACATTCAATGAATCCGAGAACGTGGGAAATCTTGTAAATCAGATAGATTATGCCCTTAGAGGTATTCCGTATGAGGTGATCTTTGTAGATGACAGCAATGATGACACGCCAAAGGTCATTGAGAAGGTCATTAAGGAAAATCCCAATGTAAGACTTTTCCACAGAGAGGGAGAGACCGGCCTTGCAACTGCAGTGCTCAAGGGCTTTGAGCTTGCGCAGGGTGATCTGATAGCTGTAATGGATGCAGATCTGCAGCATCCTCCTGCTGTACTTAAGTCAATGTATTCAGTGATAAATAACGGCTATGATGTGTGCGTTCCCAGCAGGTTTATTCCGGGAGGAAGTGACGGAGGCCTTGGACCTTACAGAAAGCTGGTGTCGTCTGTTGCCAGATATATTGGAAAGATTCTGCTTCCTTCCCTAAGAAAGATCACGGACCCGACGAGCGGCCTCTTTATGTTTAAGAAGGAAATCATAGAGGGTGCGGATCTTAAGCCGATAGGCTGGAAGATCCTCATAGAAGTGCTTGCGATGGGAACCTATGGAAACGTGGCAGAAATACCTTATAAATTTCAGGCAAGACCCGCCGGAGAATCGAAACTCAGTTCAAAAGTGACCGTTGAATATCTTAAACAGGTAAAAGGACTGATGAAACGGGGTAAAAAGCAGTCACAGTCCAGGGTTGTCCGCCTTACAAAGGAAAAGGTAAAGAGCTTTGAAGAGAATCAGTGATCTTATCTTTATACTGGCATTTACGGCACTTCTGCTGATCCCTTCAGCCGGTATGCTTTTTTTCCCGACGACTGTTTCATATGAGAACAGGAATCTTAAAGAATCTCCTCATATTCAGGATACCGATGGGAAACTGAATATGTCTTTACCAGATGATATCTCGGATTACGTATCGGACCATATAGCCTTAAAAAATGAAACCGTTTCTTTATTTGCCGTCCTGAACGCAGGACTGTTTTCGGTATCAGCCAGGCAGAATGTGATTTACGGAGAGGATGACTGGCTGTACTATACCGCTTCGACAGATGATTATCTTCATAAGAATCCCATAAGTGACAGAAAACTGTATGCTATCGCACATAATATGCTGTTAATGCAGGAATACTGTGATCTGCTTGGCAAAAAAGCAGTATTTGCCATAGCTCCCAACAAAAACAGCCTGTACGGCGAGCATATGCCTAAGGCCTACAGGGATGCAAGGGCCGGATCATTATCGGAATACAGCGATCTTGATAGGCTTAGGCCCTTTCTTATTGCAGAGGGCGTAAACCATGCAGATCTTACGGAGTTATTTGAGTCCCGGGACGAGACTCTGTATTATAAGAAGGACTCGCATTGGAATAACAAAGGCGCGCTCGTTGTATACAGGGAACTGATGCAGAGAGCCGGAGTACAGCCTTTGTTTTTTGATGAAGACGCTCCTGTTATTTCCAAAAATTTCGTGGGAGATCTTAACAAAATGCTCTACGGGATGGCCGCAAAACCCCAGGAGTGGCTTG
>JAIKXO010000139.1 GCA_024684065.1 Lachnospiraceae bacterium | reverse complement strand
ACCCGCTCAGGCACGGCAGCAAAAACAAGCGCCGCTGCCAGGGCGAAAAACGCCGCGATCTTTGTTACAGGTATTCTTTTCATCTGCCACCTCCCGGTTGATCTTCTGCTGTATAAACCATAATGCACCGATTTGCGAAGCAAACTTTGCCGGCATTCCGCCCGAAAAACAATTATCGACCGTTAAACAGGCACGGCGTTATAGCCGGCAGGAATAAGCCTCAATGGGCATTGCATAAAGCATACTATTTTATATTTTAATCCTATAAAAAGAGTATTTCCATAATGGATAACTTTTTTTCATTGAAAAAATATTATCCATTTGCTAAAATCATGACGAAAACAAACAGCCTGAAAATAAGAGGAGCCAAAGCCATGCTGTCTGAAAGGATCGAAACACTTTACAAGCTGCTTAAATGTAACAATACGGATATTGCACGCTTTGCCGGGTGTTCCTCCGGAAACATCTCCCGTCTTAAAAGCGGCAACCGGGTGCCGGTGCCTCAAAGCCGTACCATAGCCCTTTTGGTGAACGGGATCTATGATTATGCCGATTATGAAAATCTCCTTCCGCCCCTTTGTGAGCTGATCGGAGTATCTGACGCAAACAGGGAAAATGTGACCGCAAGGCTTGCCGCATGGCTCTATGAGACGGATGAAGTCACGCTTCCTCCTAAAGACATTCTCCCTAAAAGCAGAAGGCTGAAGGAACTCCGTCTGAAAAGCTTCGGAAACAGGCTGGATCTGGCCATGACCCTGTTAGAGCTGTCAAACGGCCAGCTTGCGGAGCTGTTAAATATCGATCCCTCTCTTGTCAGCCGCTACCGAAGCGGAATATACTCTCCCTACGGTAATAAAACGCTTTCGGACAGGCTTTCTGACATTCTTTTATGGCAGTCAGAAAAAAAAGGAAAGACTGCTGCTTTGAAAAAGCTTTGCGGTACCGATGAAATAAGCGCCTCTGTATTATCGGGCTGGCTTTACGAACCCAGCGAAGAGGATTCCACTCTGTTCGCGCAGATGCTCCTCGGCTCGCTTGATTCCTTCATCCCCGATAAGAGGCTTTCAGAACCGGGGACACCTGAGCCTGTCATAAAAATAGATGAATTATACTGGGGTACAGGCGGGCTTCGGAGCGCGGTCTCCCGCTTCCTTTCAGATGCGGCCAAAACAGGCGGCGAACTGCTTCTGTATTCAGACGAACCAATGGACTGGATGACCGAGGACCGGGATTATTTCGCTTTGTGGGCCTCCCTTATGATGAAGTGTATAAAGAGTGGGGTACATATTAAGATAATTCATAACTTCGACCGCGATATCATGGAAATGGTAGCCGCGATCAGCGGATGGTTCCCGCTTTACATCACGGGCATGATCGAGCCTTATGTATTCCAGAAAGAGCGAAACACCCGGTTTTGTTATACAAGCTTCCTTCATTCGGGTACAGCCTGCATAAGGGGCATATTCCCTTCAGGAACCGATGATCAGAGATTCTATGACTATATAAAGGATCCGAAAAAGCTTAAGGCTCTAAACGCCGAATACCAGACAATGCTGTCTTCTGCCTCGCCCCTGTTAAAAACCTACACAGCGTCAATGGGCGGGGAATTCAGGTTTCTCCGCCTGAAAAGAACAGATGCAAGGAATTACCTCCTGCAGGCGCTTCCGGTATTCACAATGCCGGAGGATCTTCTGCTTAACATCCTTGTGCGCCTTGATATCCCTGATACCGAAAGAAATGAAATCCACTCCGCATACCGTGACCTGCGCAGGCAGTTTTTTGAGATAATAAAAATAAAACAGGTCAATCTGCTGATCTGCCTTCCTCCAAAGGACAGAAGGCAAATAAACTTTTCCCTCGATCTGGTAGACCTGTCATCATTCTATACCTATGAGGAATACACCCGCCATATCCGGGCGGTCAGGGAATTGGTCGAAACCGAGAAAAATTTTCATTTAACGCTCCTGCCCGCCGCCCCTTTCCGGGATATACAGCTTATAACGATGGGGGATGCCGTTTCTGTACTCAGGTGCAGGGAGCCTTATGCCGCTTTTGTATTTACCGATCCCGTTCTGACAAGATCGATATCCGACTATTTTGATACCTTGATAAAACAGTATGCTGTAAGCCGTACGGAAACAACAAAAGAACTGGGCAGCTCCGTTTGTGGTTAAGGAAACGCTGATTAAAGCGTTTCCCGCGCCGGATTTTCGGCACGAAGTGCCAATTTCCGCTGAAAATCCGTGCGCATCCTGCGGAGCATCTAAGGAAAAACTGATTTAATCAGTTTTTCCTTAGAAACCGTCCGGGGAGCCGCCCATCGTTTCCGCGCCGGTTTGCGAAGCAAATCGTGCGCTTTGGTTAATTTAATTTCTTATCGCTCAAAGCTCTATGGCCGTTTCAAGAGCGAGCCTGATCATATCCGTAAAGGATTTCTGGCGATCCTCTGCAGAAATTTCTTCCGCTGTAACAAAGGAATCGGAGATCGTTATCAGGCATGCCGCGTGCTTGCCAAGCATGTTCGCGTTATTGAAAAGGGCAAAGCTTTCCATCTCAACACATTCGCTGTTTGTACGGTCCCTTATCTCCTCCCAGCTTCCCATCTCAGGGCTGGTATAGAACTGATCCGTGGAATGGACCTTTGCGAGCTTTGCGTCTATGCCCAGTTTTTTTGCAACGGCAAGCGCAGTGTCATTTATCCTTTTGTCAGGATAGATCACGGAATCCTCCACACCGTTTGTATACCGGGCAAATGTGCTGTCGGAATAAGAACTCTCGGCGATCACGACATCAAGTACGTTAAGCCTGTCTGAGTAACTGCCTGCCGAGCCGATACGAATGATGTTCTCCACATCATAAAAGGCAAAGAGCTCGTAAGAATAGATGCCGATGGACGGCATGCCCATACCGCTCGCCATTACAGATACCGGCTTATTCTTGTATTCTCCGGTATATCCGAGACAGTTGCGCACCGTATTAACGCATCTTGCGTTTTCCAGAAAATTTTCTGCCACGAGCTTCGCCCTCAGCGGATCTCCCGGCATGAGCACGGTTTTGGCGAAATCTCCTTTGTTTGCTTCATTGTGCGGTGTTGCCATAATTTTCCTCCTTTAGTCATGTATTTGATGATCATCCCCGAAACGGGCAGTCCCGTCATTTCAGGGATTACTATGACTGATCCTGCACTGCCCAGCCTTTTGCATAAGAAACAGCCTTATCCCAGCCTTTGATCCTTAAATCGCGCTCCTCCCTGGAAATCCCGCTGTCAAAGCGCTTTTCGAGCCTCCAGTTCTTTTTCACTTCATCCGTGCTCTTCCAGTATCCGACAGCAAGCCCCGCCAGATATGCGGCGCCCATTGCCGTAGTTTCCACGCTATCCGGACGAAGCACTGCCTTGTTGGAAATATCCGCCTGTGCCTGCATCAGAAAGTCATTGGCACTGGCTCCCCCGTCCACCTTAAGGGCTGTGATCGGAGTTCCTGTATCAGCCTCCATTGCCTTTAGTACATCATTTATCTGATAAGCGACGGATTCCAGGGTTGCCCTGATGATATGATATTTATTTACTCCCCGTGTGATCCCTACAATGGTGCCTCTGGCGTAGGAATCCCAATGCGGGGCACCCAGTCCCGTAAAGGCAGGCACCACATAGCAGCCGTTGGTATCCGGTACCTTTTTAGCCAGATACTCGGAATCCGCGGCCGATTCGATGAGACGCATCTCATCCCTTAGCCACTGAACTGCCGCTCCCGCAACGAACACCGAGCCCTCCAGGGCATATACGACAGAATCCCTGCCGCCATCCTCTGATCCGGTCCTTAATCCCCATGCGATAGTCGTAACCAGCCCGTTTTTTGAAAAAACAGGTTTGTTCCCCGTGTTCATAAGAAGGAACCCCCCTGTCCCGTAGGTATTCTTAACATCCCCTTCAGTAAAGCAGGTCTGTCCGAAAAGCGCGGCCTGCTGATCCCCTGCCGCGCCTGAGATCGGGATCCGGCAGCCAAAAAACGACGGATCCGTGTAGCCGTAAATACAGCTCGAAGGCATCGGCTCAGGGAGTATGCAGTCAGGGATTCCAAGCTTATCAAGGATCTCCTCATCCCATCTCAGGGTATTTATATTAAACAGCATGGTCCTTGAGGCATTGGAATAATCGGTTACATGCACCGCTCCCCTGGTCAGCTTCCAGATCAGCCAGGTTTCTACCGTCCCGAAAAGCAGTTCGCCGGACTCTGCTCTTTTCTGCGCACCCTCCACGTGATCGAGGATCCACTTTATCTTTGTGGCTGAAAAATACGCATCGATAACGAGCCCTGTCTTCTTCTGCCACGGTTCCGTCAGTCCTTCCTCTTTAAGGGAATCGCAATATTCGGCCGTGCGGCGGCACTGCCATACAATAGCGTTGTATACCGGCTCACCCGTTTCCTTATCCCATACGATAGCGGTTTCCCTCTGGTTAGTTATCCCGATCGCGGCTATGTCCGTCCCCTTTATACCGAGCTTTCTCATTGCCTCTTCACAAACGACCACCATGCTCGAAAAAATCTCTCCGGCATCATGCTCGACCCACCCCGGTTTTGGAAAATGCTGCACGAATTCCCTCTGTGCCATGCTTACGGGTTTCCCCTCTTCGTCAAAAAGAATGCAGCGGTTGCTTGTAGTCCCCGCATCCAGTGCCATAATGTATTTTTTCATATTATTCTCCATTCCGCCGCCTTTGGCTGGCGGCACAAATAGTGA
Organism: Lachnospiraceae bacterium; assembly: GCA_024684065.1. The sequence goes on along the minus strand of JAIKXO010000139.1, from coordinate 2,692 downwards.
TGAAAGTATCTGCTTTCTTTCACACTATCCTTACTGCGCCGATTTACGGAGTAAATCGTGCGCTTTGGTGCAAACTTCAGTTTGCACCGATCCGGTCTTTGACCGGATCATTTCCGCTCTGCGCCGATTTGCGGAGCAAATCGTGCGCTTAGGCACGAACTTTGGTTCGTGCCGATCCGGTTACAGTATATCCCTCGTGGCGACAACCGGCACGCCCGTTCCGGCCGCATCCTTAAGCACCACATCCCCTGCATGCACCGGTGCAGTCAGAACGACGTTTTTAAGCTCCTCCACACAGTCAAAGATCTTATCCTTTGGGATATCCCACTTCGTCTTCACCGGAACGGCACTCATCTCCCCGCCGTTCACATGAACCGTCGTTGTGACGATCCTCGTCGGATTGGTCACTTCTTTTTTTCCGTAGCTTTCGCCCCTGTTACAGGTATTACCGGTCACCGACCATACGTAACCGTCATCATCCATTTCTACTGTAAGAGCACATCCCATGGGGCATCCTATACAGGTCAGCTGTCTCTTCTGTGCCATAGCCTAGTTCTCCCTGTCATCCTCGATTTTAACAGTTATCTGCTCCGGAATGCGGTCACCGCAGAGCCACTCCTTTTTTAATGTGATTTCCTCCATTTCACCGGGAGCCATAACCATCCTTTTTTTGTGTATGATCCGCTCTTCATCCGCATAAACGTTTATAAATGCGTTCTTATAAACCGCGCCCACCCGGAACCGTACTTTCAGCGCCTCGGGCATTCTGTCTGTATTAATAAGTGACGGAACGGTATAGCGCACGCCGCTCTCCGCACAAATACATATATCGGCACTCTCCTTTCGATCACCGGTAAAGCTCTTAACCGGTGTCTTACCGGCACCATCACGAAGGGAAGACTCTCCGAAGACGCTTTTTATATAGGCTGCCGCATTCTTTCCGGCCATAGCGGCCTCCTCCGAAACAAAATCCACAAGGTCATGGACGTGAAGGACATTTCCGCAGGCAAAGATGCCCTCTTTGCTTGTCTGAAGAGATTCATTGACGATCGGTCCCCCGGTGACAGATGAAAGAGTTATACCGGCCTCCCTGGAAAGTTCGTTTTCGGGGATCAGGCCCACCGACAAAAGAAGCGTGTCACAGGAATAAAATTCCTCCGTTTCCGGGATCGGATTCCCTTTATCGTCCACCTTCGCAAGCGTCACTCCTTCCACACGGTTCTTTCCGTGTATGTCCACTACTGTATGTGAAAGAAGAAGAGGAATACCGAAATCATCGAGACATTGGACGATATTTCTTTTCAGCCCTCCCGAATATGGCATAAGCTCCGCTACGACCTTAACCTTCGCGCCCTCTAAGGTCATCCGCCTTGCCATGATAAGACCGATGTCACCGGAGCCCAGAATTACCACCTCGCGGCCCGGAAGCAGCCCCTCCATATTGACAAAGCGCTGCGCGGTACCGGCCGAATAGATCCCGGCAGGGCGATACCCCGGGATGTTTAAAGCCCCTCTGGATCTTTCCCGACAGCCCATGGAAAGGATCACGGCCTTTGCGCGGATCGTAAAAACGCCTTCAGTTCCGTTCATGGCGGTAACTAAATGCTCTCCTCTTTGCGCCTTAAGATCCATGACCATCGTATGGAGCATATATTCTATCTTCAGTTCCAGGATACGGTCAATATAGCGCTTCGCATATTCGGGTCCCGTAAGCTCCTCTCCGAAGGAATGAAGCCCGAATCCGTTATGAATGCATTGATTAAGTATCCCCCCAAGCTCCCTGTCACGCTCCAGGATAACGATGCTGTCGATCCCGTTCTTTTTTGCGGCTTCCGCAGCCGCAAGCCCGGCAGGACCGCCTCCGATAATGACAAGGTCATAATCCCTCATATCCGCACTCTCCTTACAACAATCTCATACCTGCACCGAACTGCGCCGATTTACGCAGTAAATCGTGCGCTTTGGCACAAACTTCAGTTTGTGCCGATCAAATTCGACATTTGCTTTAGCAAATGTCGAATAAGTTCGGTCTTTAGACCGAATCATTTCCGCTTTGCGAAGCAAATCGTGTGCTTCGGCACGAACTTTAGTTCGTGCCGATTCCCCCGATCTTATCTTTATTGGTACCGACTATCCACTCTGAGCCCTTGCCGCATTTCGTGATCTCATAAGGGGTCATCGAAAGCTCACGCTGCATGATCTCCATGGTTTTTGGCATGCAGAAGCCGCCCTGGCAGCGTCCCATTCCCGCGCGCGTCCTTCGTTTGATCCCGTCAAGCGTCGTGGCTCCAAGGGGTCTTCTTATGGCATCTATGATCTCTCCCTCTGTGATCATCTCACAGCGGCAGACGATATTTCCATAAGCCGGGTTCTTTTTTATAAGCTCGTTTCGTTCATTTTCGGAAAGCAGCATCGGATTAAGGATGCCCTTTCTCGACATGTTATATGATGCTTTTTCCGAAGGACTGAGAATGCCTTTAACTATTTCGGCCACCATTTTCCCTATCGCGGGAGAACTGGCAAGACCGGGAGATTCTATTCCCGCGCAGTCTACAAAACCCGGTGCGCCCTCCACTTCCCCGATTATGAATTCATGGCCCGCTTCGTGAGCTCTTAAACCTGCAAAGGACGTGATGACCTGCTTCTTCGGTATGTTCTTTACGGATTTGTCAACCAGGCTCAGTACGGTATT
>JAIKXO010000032.1 GCA_024684065.1 Lachnospiraceae bacterium | reverse complement strand
AATCGTGCGCTTTGGCCTCTGTTGCTGTTAACAGGTAAAAAGATCACGATCGGTTGATGTTTACCGTAATATATAAAACGGTAAAGGTACAAACGGGAGTTAATGAAAGGATATATGGAATAAATGAGAAATATCAGCGATCTTACTCAGGCTGTCCCTCTGTTCAAATGCCTCGGTTCAGAGACCAGAGTCGCGATACTTAAGCTTCTCTCCTCTGAAGGCCCGATGCAGATGAGCGCCATAGCGGAGAACTTAGGCATCACGGCAGGTTCGCTTTCGCTCCATATCAAAATGTTAACGGAATGCGGGCTGATCAATATAAGATTTGAGACCGGCAGGCACGGTCTTCAGAGAATATGCAGCATAGCGGACGAGAAGATACTCATAGATCTCGAAAGCGCCGCAAACAGTAAAAATGTCTATGAAACAGAGATAGGCGTAGGGCTTTATTCGGAATACGAGGTTTATCCGACCTGCGGGATATCCACGAGCGACCACCTTATCGGACAGGCGGACGATCCCAGGTTCTTTTCCTCGCCTGAAAGGATAAGCGCCGGCATTCTCTGGTTCACCATAGGCTTCGTGGAATACCTGATCCCCAATTATCTGGAGGATGGGCAGGAGCCCCTTGAACTTCTTATTTCCTTCGAGATCGCGAGCGAAGCGCCGGGAATAAGGGAGGACTGGCCGAGTGACATTGATTTTTCGATAAACGGAATCCCCGTATGCATGTGGACGGCACCCGGAGATTTCGGGAAAAACCCCGGGATATATACTCCCTCGTGGTGGGATGCCAACTGGAACCAGTACGGACTTTTAAAATTCCTGTCAGTCAATGAAACAGGCACCTTCATCGACGGCGTCAAGGTTTCAGACTGTACCCTTTCAGACCTTAATATCACCGCCGGCTCCAATATAAAGCTGAGGATGTCCGTAAGCAATACAAGCGTACATAAGGGAGGGCTTACCCTTTACGGCCGTTCCTTCGGCAACTACCCTCAGGATATAAAGGTGCGCATGCAGTATAAGGTAAACGAACGGCCTGCCGATCCGGTCTGAAGATCGTACCGGCAGACCGGAGTTTTCATAAAAAAAATGATCCGGCCCGAAAGCAGGCCGGATCCCATACTTAAACTTTGTTACTTAAGCTCCCCTGATTCAATCTCTTCTTTGATCTCCTCAAATTCGAGACGGAGCGTTTCTGCCGTTTTTTTATCGACCTCAAAGACTTTCTGGCGGCCGTCCGACATGTACAGCGTCCCGCCGATCTTATAGTCCCTGTCGTCCGCGACATAATCCATGATCCCGTTTGAATCACAAAGAGCCTTCACCCTCTCCCAGACTGCATCTGTAACAGGGGAGGTAAAATGATTTTTAAGAAAATTGGAATATGCATAAAATTTATAGCCGTCATCCGAATTCAGGGTGCACTGATAGGAATATCCCTTAAGATCATTGGTGAAATAAATACCGACAAGCTCCGGCCCTTCGTACCATACGATCTCTCTCCCTGCCGGATCCACGAGCTCCATAAGTATATTCTCAAAGGTCAGGAAACGCCTGTCCTGCGGCGGCGTATAAGGTATCGTATCCTCTGTTCCCCTTGCGCTTAAGGTCAGATCCAGATATGTATAGGGTCTGTCGTCCATAACATACTGGTCAGGGTGACTCTCATTCCCCCCTCCTGCAGGAACGTTTTCCTTATCGGCCTTCTTTCGCAATTTGTCATATCTGGCGCTGTTCACCACCATGAACTGTCTCAGCTCATTTACTATCTTTACTACGTCCTGCCAGCTTTCCTCAGAGATCGGAACATGCTCTATTACCGCTATTTCCGAAGCATTTCCATCAGACGGCCAGTATCTGGCCTTTACGATCTCTTCGGGATTCACCTCGATCATGAAATCCGACCTGGCCTGCATGGATCCGCCCTTCTCATAATATAGTCCGATAAGCTCCCCCTCTGAAACCAGATCGGGAACATCCGGATTTGGGACATCCGCAGAAATCCCATCCTGAATTACCGGGCCGGGATCTGAATATGCCCCGCCAGATGCTCCCCCTCCCGGATTACCGGATCCGCCAGGGTAAGTCACAGGTATCCCGCATCCGCAGATAAGCACGGGCAAAGCAGACATTATGACCGCGCCAAGCAACAATTTTAAACAGTGATCCTCTTTTTTCATACCGATGTATCCCTCCGCTTGTTAATACATACAATTGCCTGATACCCTTTGGATCGATCCATGACTGCGCCGATTTGCGAAGCAAATAGTGCGCTTAGGCATAAACATCAGTTTATGCCGATCCGATCTTTGATCGGATCATTACCTTTTTCTTTCAAAAACGGCCTGCCGTTTTCCGATCAATGCGATCAGCTCCGTTACTGTTCCGTAATATTGTACTTTTCACAGATCCTCTTTCCCGGAACATAACCGTTTAAAAGATCGTCAGCTCTTTCGATCATTTCATCATAGGTTAAGAGCGTAACATTGTAATATGTATCCGGCTCATAAGGCGACATCAGAAAAAGGCTCTTTCCATCCTTCCCTATAGCGGCAAGATTACCTCTCGGAAGGGTCGATATAAGATTGAAATTCCTGTCAAATACGCCATTTTCCAATATATACACATCCATTTCCTTAAGATATGGATAGACCTTATGCATAAGCGCTATTCCGGAATCATATATTTCTCTGACCAGGTGACCGTCTGCGGCATCGTAGATATATAACGCCCCGTCAAATGAATCCACCGCGATATATTTTCCGTCATCGGTAGTTCCGGCATTAAAGACACTTGACATATCCAGCCCTTCAAGCCTTTCAAGCTCAGGCTCACTGCCCGCGCTGCCATCATATGCGGCCGCATCCCCCAGGTCACTTACGGGCTCATGCCGGTCCGGAACCCTTTCATAGACCACCAGCCTGTCGTTGCCTGCATATTTTACATAAAAAGAATCATCTGAATACAGGGCAAGACTCACCGCTACATTTTCACCGTGTCCGTATAGCAGATAGGAGGCATCATAATCCGAATGCAGATTGCCCAGTCGAAGCTGTCCGGATCCGTCAAGGATCCCGAATCCGCCGTCATGCGGAAAAAAGCAGACCGCATCCGCATATCCGGTGATCGCGGATAAATATGTCAGATCAAAATCATAGATATATGCAATCCTGTCTGAAACCAGCAAAAGTCCGTTATCGTCGAGGAGCATATCATAAAACCCTCTTCCCGGAAGCTCCTCTTCTGCAGTCATTGCTCCGGAGACACCACTGAAGGACGCAAGCATCCCTACATCCTCTCCTATCACATTTTCGCTGGGCGCCTCATAATACAAATACACGGTTTCCCCATCGGAGGCTACCATCGGGTTGTCAACGGGTTCCACCCCAAGACACATTTTCAACTGACCACCCGCAATATCAAGGAGTCCTATCCATGTATAATCGAATCCGCTTAACACAAATGAAGCAAACTTACCGTCAGCGGTGATAAAGATCCTCTCGGGCCAGATGTCAGGGTCGTCAATTCCCATATCCGCTAAATTTATTTCAAAAACTCTCTCCCTGTCTCTGTATCCGCTTATCCTTTCTGCCGTAAAAAGAATGACTGTATCTTCGTCCGGGGAATAACTGACAACGCTTTCCTCTTCGGACAATACGGTTTCCTCCCCCGAGGCGATATCTAAGTATCTGACCTGTCTGTCACTGCTTATATAAACCACGCCATTGCCGGCAAGAACAGCATTCTCACCTCTTATACGGCGCAGCGCTTTTCCGGAAGCCGTATCAATGAGCCTTGAATAACCCTCAGAATCGACAAGGGCATAGGCTGCGTCCTGAGACAGCGATAACCCATTCATTGCCTGCGGAACAAAGAAGCTGCTTTTCGGATAATAAGCCGCCTCAACTTCATAGGGAGCGGCTGCATCCGAAAGCGCCCTGTAAGCGTCTGCATTATAGCCTGATCTTTCCTTATCCGGAAGGACATTTCTTACCGCATATAAAGCATCCTGCCTGAGTCCTCTTGAAAGGAGCTCAGAAGATGCGGCTGCCATGGATCCCGCATATTTATCCTGAATGATCTTATTCTGCCTGTTGATCTTTATACTGAAGGAAAGGCAGGTAATCGCAAAAACCGTGACAATGGCAAGCGCCGCTGACATCGCGATCAGCCTTCTTCTTATCTGGCGTTCCCTGTGCCTCTGTTTCAGGTCATCATAGTTTAAGCCAAACATTGCGGCGCAGAGCTTTAAGACTACGTTATCAAGCGCCTTAAGCCGCTCCTTATCCGTATCGGCACGACAGTCTGCCGCAAGCGGCTCCCTGTCAACCCTTACCGTAACCTCCTTCCCGTCTTCGTCCTGTACACTGACCTCCTCATACATCAGAATATCAGGAAAGGATTCTTCGGGCTCGCCCTCCGCCAGGACCAGAAGTACGTGCTGCCTGTCATGGGTATCTACAAAGGTCTCTATCTCCTTTTTGCACCATTGTGATTCAGGAAGCCTCGGTGTGCATATGACTATCAGAAACTCCGAATTGGATAATGCCTCCGATATCGGATCGGAAAGATTGCTCGCAAGCGGAAGCTCGGCCTCATCCCGAAAAACCCTCTCTATTTTAGTTTTTTCGGGGTTAACCTTATCAAGCACATATTTGGATATTTTATAACTTTCCAGTTTTTTATGGAGATTTTCCGATATAAACGAGTCCAGCTCACAATGCCTGTAGCTGATGAATGCATCATATTTAAAACTCTCTCCGGCCACTGAACCAGCCCTCCTTACTGCGCCGATTTGCGAAGCAAATCGCGCGCTTAGGCACGAACTTCAGTTCGTGCCGATCCGGCCTCCTTTTGGCCGGATCATTTCCTTACTGCACCGATTTACGAAGCAAATCGTGCCGATCCGTCCCGTTTTTTGGGACGGATCATTTCCCTGTAAATCGTGTGCTTTATTTGCCGTTTCCGATTACCGGAACCCGAACGCAAACCGCCCGCAAACCGTAAAGGCCATGCGGGCGGGCTCTGAATACAGGCCGGAAGAGCACCCCAGCCTGTGTTTTGCTATGGATGTACCTGATAATAACATAGCAGTATTCTGATAGATATCTGCCAGATATACAGACAGTATAACGTCAGCTCCTAAATCGCGCGATGAAGAAGCTCGTGTTCCCGGCCGGCTATTACGTCCTCCCATATACGCTCTATCAGAGGATTTTCGTCTGTGTAGCGTATGCTCGAGAGCTGGTCAACCTGGTATATCCCTTCCATTCTCGCCGTTCTTGTCGTCGGCCCCATCGGAACCGGCTGGCCGCCGCCAAGGATACAACCCCTCCTGCAGGCCATAACCTCTACAAAATCATAATGCGCGCTTCCCGCCTTGATACTGTCAAGCAGATCGGCTGCATTTTTAAGGCCATGTACAACTGCGATCTTTACTTCACGGTCCCCTAACTTAACCGCAGCCTCCTTGAACCCTTCCTTACCACGCACTCCGGAATATTTGATATTCTCGAGAGTCGTATGATCCTTATCAGGGGCAAGGTGTCTCAGCACGGCTTCCGTTACACCGCCGGTAATACCGAATATCGACGCGCCGCCTGATGCCATGGAGAACGGCATATCGCACGCTTCACTGTTAAGCGTCTCAAATTTGATCCCTACCTGCTTGATCATACGTATGATTTCCTGAGTTGTTATGACTATATCGGTATCCTGCCTGCCGTTCGTGAAATTATCGGGACGGAGGATCTCTGCTTTCTTTGCCGTGCAGGGCATGATTGCCACGATATAAGTTGTCTTTCCTTCCTCCCTGTCCTTCTCTGCAAAGTATTCCCTGATTACAGGCGAGAACATGCCCATCGGTGAGCGGCATGTACTGACGTTTTCAACAAATTCGGGATATTTGTTCTCACAGAACTTTACCCATCCCGGACAGCATGACGTAAAGAGCGGAAGCTTCTCACCGGACTTAAGCCTTTCGGCAAATTCCTTTGACTCCTCTATGATCGTAAGATCCGCTCCGAAGTTAGTATCATATACTTCGTCAAAGCCCATGATCCGAAGTGCTTTGACAAGCTTCCCCATGGTATTTTCGCCCTTGGGAAGATTAAATTTATCTCCGACCGCTATCCTGACCGCGGGAGCGATCTGAGCGACAACCCTTATATTCGGATTTTCGATCGCGTCCCAGACCTCGGTAACGTTCGTCCTTATAGAAATAGCCGCAGTCGGGCAGACAACGGCGCACTGGCCGCAGCCTACACAGTCGGTATCGGCAATATCCTTACCAAATGCCGGAGTTATCTGCATCTTCGAGCCTCTGTGCGCGAAGTCTATCGCTCCTATCCCCTGGTTTTCCGCGCAGGTTCTCACACAGTCACCGCAAAGTATACACTTGTTCGGATCCCTTACGATACACTTCGAGCTCATATCTATCGGAAAAGACTCCCTGACATTCGGAAATCTTACCGAATGAACCCCAACCCGGTATGCAAGGCTCTGAAGCTCGCACATCCCGTTCTTGGTACATGTAGTACAGTCCCTGCAATGCGTCGACAGCAGAAGCTCTATTATCAGTTTTCTGTATAGCTGGAGCTTTTTGGTGTTTGTATGTATGACCATCCCCGAACGGGGCTGTTCGGAGCACGAAGCAAACATCTTGCCGCGTTCATCCTCGACCATACACATCCTGCATGCACCGTAAATTGACAGATCCGAATGATAACAGAACGTCGGTATATCTATTCCGGCCTTTCTGATAAGGGACAGAATATTCTTCTCTCCTTCCATCGGCACCTTTATGCCGTCTATTGTCATGTAATCCATTTAGATCCTCCTTACTGTGCTGATTTGCGAAGCAAATCGTGTACTTTGGCACGAACTTCAGTTCGTGCCGATCTGATCTTTGATCGGATCATTTCCTTAAACTCGTGATATAGCCTTGAAAGGGCAATTTTCGGCGCAGGCACCGCATTTTATACATTTACTCTGATCTATCGTATAGGGCGATTTCAATACTCCGGTTATCGCTCCCACCGGACAGTTCCTTGCACATTTACTGCAGCCTTTGCATAGCTCCGGTGAAATAACATAGTTCAAAAGAGCCTTGCAGGTTCCTGTACGGCATTTTTTATCGCGCACATGCTCAAGGTATTCGTCCTTAAACACCTTTAGAGTCGAAAGGACGGGAAGAGCCGCCGACTTGCCGAGTCCGCACAGAGCCGTATCTTTTATCGCATGTCCAAGCTCTTCGAGAAGGTCAAGCTGTTCTTCGCTTCCCCGGCCGTTTACTATGTCCTCAAGTATCTCGAGCATGCGCATCGTGCCCTCCCTGCATGGAACGCACTTTCCGCAGCTTTCATTCTGTGTGAAATTCATGAAGAATCTCGCCACCTCGACCATACATGTATCCTCGTCCATGATGACGAGTCCGCCGGAACCGATCATGGCGCCTTTTGCTGTAAGAGAATCAAAATCCAGAGGATCGTCCAGATCTGTCGAGATAAGGCAGCCGCCGGAAGGTCCTCCGATCTGGACCGCCTTGAACTTCTTGCCTCCCTTTATCCCTCCTCCTATGTCGTAGATTATCTCCCTGAGAGTGGTTCCCATCGGGACTTCGATAAGTCCGGTATTGTTGATGCTTCCCGTCACGGCAAAAGCCTTTGTACCCGGGCTTTTCTCGGTTCCTATGGTATGATACCAGTCTGATCCGTTAAGTATGATCATCGGGACGTTCGCAAAGGTCTCTACATTATTAAGCACAGTAGGCTTGCCGAACAGACCCTGTTCAACCGTACGGGGTGGCTTGGTCCTCGGCATTCCTCTTTCGCCTTCGATCGAAGCCGTAAGAGCACTTCCTTCCCCGCATACGAAAGCCCCGGCACCTTTATTGATATGCAGCCTGAACGAAAAACCGGAGCCTAAAATATCATCACCTATAAGCCCCGCCTCTTCCGCCTGTGCGATCGCGGTCCTCAGCCTCGATACGGCGAGAGGATATTCGGCACGCACGTATATGTAGCCCTCAGAAGCACCTACGGCATATCCTGCGATCAGCATCCCCTCTATCATTTTGTGGGGATCTCCTTCCATGACCGACCGGTCCATAAACGCACCCGGATCACCTTCATCACCATTGCAGACTATGTATCTTGTCTTTTCGGCCTGTCTTGCAACCTGCTTCCATTTATACCCGGTCTGGAAGCCGCCGCCGCCACGCCCCCTCAGGTTAGAATCATATATTACGTTTATTACTTCTTCGGGAGTCATGGTAAACAGAGCCTTTTCCAGGCCCTTATACCCGTCGAAGGCAAGGGATTCCTCTATATGCTCGGCGCCTATATGTCCGCAGTTCTTGAGCACCAGCCGCATCTGCCTGGCGTAGAAAGGGATATCCTCCTGAGCGGGATATGTAACGCCGTCCATCTTATAAAGCAGCCGTTCCACCGGCGCGCCCCCGACGACCGTGGTATTGTATATCTCCTCGCAGTCCTCCGGCTTCACCTTGATATACAGATAATTATAAGGTTCAATACGGACAAGCGGGCCCATTTCGCAGAATCCGTGGCAGCCGCTTTTCTGAACATCCGTACCGTTTCCGTTGTGCGCGGCTTCGGGACCGAATACGATCTGTGCATCCATGTCCTTTCCGCAAAGCTCGCACATCTTCTCGTAAATCTTCTGAGATCCGCCGGCCAGGCATCCCGTCCCCGCACATATCAGGATACGGCATTTTATGTTCGCGATACGCTCCTTTGCTTTTACACGGACGTCCGCCAGGTCTTCACGGGACTTTAGCTTATTCATTTTCCGCCTCCTTGATACTCTTTATAGCTTCCGTAACCTTTTCGGGAGTCATGGCGGGATGTACTTCATCATTTACCGTCATTACAGGAGCCAGCCCGCACGCGCCCAGACACGATACCGTCTCAACCGTAAACAGCATATCGTCGGTCGTGTTCCTGCCATCCGACAATCCAAGCTCGTCATATAATCTCTCTAAGATCAAAGTCCCCTTCCTGACATGGCAGGCCGTACCGTCGCACACCTTGATAACATACTTGCCTTTTTTGTCAAATGAGAAATTCTCATAGAATGTCGCTACGGAATACGCCTTGGCTTCGGTTATACCTATGTTTTTGGCAACATAGGTCAGAAGCTCAGGCGGAATGTACCTGTAGACCGCTTGGATATCCTGCATTATCGGAATCAGCGATTCCTTTCCTTTTCCATGTACGGATATTATCTCATCCGCCTTCTCATAAAAAGATCTGTCAAGCATAGAACCTCCGATCAGTCAGAAACACACGCCGCACTGTGCCGGACCGCATTAATGTCCATGTCTGCGCCTATTAACGAAGCAAATAGCCCCCCTCAGGCACGAAACCCGGTCCGTGCCGATCCAATCCGGCATTTGCTTAAACAAATGCCGAATAAGTCCGGCCTGTTTTTCAGAACGGATCATTTCCTGTGCGGCAGGTGTCAGAAACAATATTTTATACATTATATCAAATGCTATTTGACTAGCCAAGAGAATATTATGATCCGGGACGTCAAAAGTCAGAACGGCGCCTGATCCCCTCCGATCAGCCGTTTGACTTTGTACGCCCGGATCACATTATGTTCATTCTTCCCGTCCAGGGCATTATGCCGGATCCGGGCGGATTTTCAGGCAATGTGTTTTTTTAATATCCCGAAGGCCTTAAGGGCAGCCTGTGCCAAGATATAACATAAGAAGAAGCATAAGGCCAGCGCACTGTCTTTCTTTACGGTACTGCCGTCCATTATATACAGGTTTCTCATTGCATTAAGAGGATCCCGGCTTCCCGCCGTATTCCTGGAGATCGATCCAAGCTCCTTTCTTTCCGTGTTCCCGGCTCTGTCCCCCACGATAAACTCAAGCTCATCCTCATGAGGATCGCTTTCACCCCTGTAAAGCCTTACTAAAAAATCGACCTTCTTCCTGACCGCGTCATAATAGTTCCTCTTATAAACGGACTTATTTCCTTTCCTTAATTCAATATACTTTAGCCCGCTTTTGTCATCTGCCGCTTTTATCCGTATGACTGAAAAGCTTTTGTCCGCTACATTACCGGTTCCCGGGGCGGTCTCCTGGCTTATATCGGAACCGGAGCGCACTTCTTCCCCGTCTTTAAGCAAATGCATTTCTATATCAGGAGCCTCTGCATCAAATAAAACGGCATACTCCTCAGACTCAAGCACTACATTATGCAGGCTGTCCAGGCCCCTGAAGTGAATATACCATAATCCTTCGGCCTTGTTTCGGTCATTTGCCTTAAGGCTCAGCCTGTCAGCCTTAAGTTTCAGATATTTACTGTAATTATTCCCGCCGTCGCCACTTATGCTGTATTCATAATACTCACAGCCCTGTTCCTTTATAATGAAGCTAAGCCCCGTGTTGCATGTATATACAGTCCCTTCTTTTATAAGGACCTGAATTCCGTCTTCCCTTTCGATGACGATCTTCATTATATTTCCTTCTTTTTCGCCTGACGCAGTCCGAAAGCCGGAGGCCTCTGATCCGGTGAGACTGTCTCTAAGGCTCTCCTGATGATAATTCCGTGGTCCGCTCCCGCTTTCGTAACCGGCATATACCAAAGAAGCTGTAAACAACACTATTCCTATTGTACAAACTAAGATACCCAAATATTTCTTTACAGAATCCATACACATACATCATCCGGACAAATGAAACGCCGTTAAAAGAATAAGATCACACAGCAGGAAAGGCCCTGAAAATCTTTCACTTTATCACCGCATTCTGGTATACAACACATTTCAGCACTTCAGGCTCTTCCTCCTCATCCAGCGGTTTTATCGTTATTTCCATATCCCAGCCCTCAAACAGAGCGGTAAATACAGGCCCGTATTTCAGCGTCAGGGGCGCAAGCTCATATAACTCCTCCTTTATCCTAAAGCGCCATATCCCATCTCTGTAGGACAAAAGGCTTAGTCCCGCAAGCCTGAATCTCTTCTTATCACTGTAATCTTCATCTTCCTCTTTTTCATAAAGGATCAGAACCCCCAGCAAAAGGACATAGACTAACAGTAACAGAATGAGTATCCCCGCAACGATGAGCAGAACTATCGCCCATACCGGCATTTTCCTGTTTTTTACAACCTCTCCGGAAACGACAAGTGGCTTTACAGGGGATTTACCCAGGGCTTCGCTTAAATCCTCTTCAACTATGCTTATTTCGTCTTCAGGTTCATCAGACGATACACCATACTCATCACCATCCGGTTCCTGATCCTCCCTTACTACAAGCAATGTATGAGCATCGTCCCTGTTACTGTCATTCTGTTCATCTACGAAAGGAGCGTCAGTATTGTCTTCCTTTTTCATAGTTGACTTTCGGTTGTTCTTAGATGAAGTTCCATTTGTGAGGGCCGCTGCCGCTCCTGCTTCCTGATCTTCAGCCCGGACAGGCTGATCATTAATGGAAAGTCCGACTGAAGGCAGTGTTGCCGCCAAAGCTCCTCCATTTTCGTTTCCGACAGACCTTCCTTCATTCCCGGAGCCATTCTCAGAACGGGATTGCGAAGGAAACGGGGTATTTGTATTTCCTCCGGACGAAGAAACCTCTAAGATTATTGAAGGCGCTTCTGTCGGTTTTTTCACAGGGACAGAGGTCTCCGCGGGCTTAACAGGGGCTGCCGTAGGAGTCGGGGTTACCGCAGGCTTAACAGGATTTGCCGTAGGAGTCGGGTTTACCGCGGGCTTAGCGGGGGCTGCCGTAGGAGTTGGGATTACCGCAGGCTTAGCAGGGGCTGCCGTAGGAGTCGGGGTTACCGCGGGTTTAGCGGGGGCTGCCGTAGGAGTCGGGGTTACCGCGGGCTTAGCAGGGGCAGGTGCCGGCGTATCGTCTGTCGAAGGTTCCGGCTCCTTCGTCGGCACGGCGGTCACAACTGGCGCTGCAGGTTCCGGCGGTGCCTGGGGCACTGAAATATTTGTGATGCTCACAGATTCTTTTGTAACATTCCCGGCCCTGTCCATGACTGCAACCTCGACCACCGAATTTTCTGAAACTTCGAAGGTATTTATGCTGCAATAGCCTGCGCCGTTATATGAATATGGCGCTTCCGGAAGCCCCGAATCCGCATCTGAAGCGTTTACAGTTAAGATAACGGGACCGGCAACGGGATCTTCCGTACTCTTAGACACTGATACTGACGGACCTTTATTATCAATCGTCGTGATCCTCGCCTCATTTGACGCCACCTGGTTTCCGTCCCTTCCCCTTACCATGCACCTTACTCTTGTCCCGTTTATGGCGGAAGTCAGTCCCGAAACAGTGAGCACACTCTTGTTACAGTTTGAAACAGCCATTCCATCGGAGCTTAACGCTCCGTCATATATATTCGTCCATGTATCGTTAATACACATCTGCCACTGGTATGCGGTTATACATTTCCCGGATATGCCGAACGATACACTTTCTCCGCAATTACCGGCAGCATCCTGAGGCTGCGATGTTATCTGAGCTCCATATCTGCCCCAGGCCTCAAAAAAAATTGTAAAGCTTCCGAGATATTTTTTCACATATCCACATTGCATACAGGTTACTATTGTTGACCCTCCGTACGCCTCAAGCATCACATCATAATCATGGGTGGGATCCAGATCCAGCTCGCCTCCATTATTGTCACCGTAGCTGTCTACAAGAACAGTCGTCGTTCTTGAAGCTCTGTCATATAATGTGACCCTTGCATGCCCCTGAAGCGTATAGCTCATTTCGTGCTGACTGCTCGGCCTTCCCGCTCCTGTCACAAAACCCTCGCAGATCTCCGAATGTGTCCCCTGGTTCTGGAACGTACATCCGTACTTCAAATAACTCGTACCTTCCGGAAGATATGTATTACTTCCGCTTTTTGATACCGTTACATAATGCGTCAGCCCTTCAGTCCCGCCGTATACCCGCGTTCCTGCCACAAGCGGCATGAGAATCGAGACTGCGCAGATCACGGCCGTTACTTTACCGATCTTTATTTTCAAGTCAATCCTCCCTTTCTTAACTGCACCGATTTTCTACCATGATCCCAAACCTATATAAAAAGCTATCGGAGGCCCCAATACCGCAGTAAGCATGACACAAAAAATAACTATTCTCTTAGGCCTTAACAGATAATGCCTGATCTGTCTTTCCACGCTTTTTGCATCCGTAAATCGCCCTTCCTTATTTCCCGAGGTACACTTGAGTATGATCTTTTTGACAGCTCTCGGTATTGAATTATTCATCCGGATCATCCTGCGCTGCCTCTCAAGTTCTTCATTCGGATCGCACAGGGAAAGCATGGAATAAAACAGCATTCCGAAAGCAAAGATATCGGTTCTCTGATCGCACTCAGCCTTAACATACTGTTCCGGCGCCGCATATCCCTTCGTTCCGAATGACGATCTGCGCTCCTTCATTATCCTCCCTGCGACCCCGAAATCTATAAGCTTTACATCTCCGTCCCTTGTGATCATGACGTTTTCCGGCTTAAGATCAAGATAAAGGATCGGTTCTTCTCTGGTATGAAGAAAACTCAGCGCTTCCAACAGTTTTATTGCAATGCGGCATTTCTGTCTGAGAGGAGGACGCTCATTCTTCAGATAATCCCGAAGGTCTGTTCCTTCAATATAATCGCTGACTATGTAATACCCGTCATTTAAGCTGAACGCATCGACTATTCTTGGAAAGGCGGGATGATCCAGGGCCTCCATTACCTCCTTCTCGTTTATTGACATTCTTTCGCTGACAAAGCTATCATTTGACAGGAATTTGACCGCCCACAGCTTCCTGATGAAAATGTCCCTCGCCAGGAATACACTTCCGCTTCCACCCCGTCCTATCTGCTCCACCAGCTGATACCTCCCGTTAAGTATCCTGCCCGGCGCATTCATTTGATCTCCTCCGATAGCCTGAATGATTATTCTTGGAAAAATGATAAAAATATGTTTACAGATGTTTATGTTTAAATATGCTTACAGATGTTTATGACATGTCTTTCTGTGAAATGAAATATACGCTTTAAGCCCTCTCCAGTCAATAAAAAACAGACCGAAATAGTAAACAAAAATCAGGCGTCCTGAAAGCCTGAAATTCTACGGATGATAGAATTTCCGCTTTGAGAGAACGCCTGATCTCTGTTGTTTACTGTATTCTTACTTTGTGAATATTTTTACTATATCGCTGTACATTAAAAATACAGCTAAAATCATAAGGGCAGCAAAACCCACCAGACTGATCTTTCCTTCAAGTTCTCTGTCCATCGGTTTGCGTCTGACGATTTCCACCAGATATAAAAGCAGCTTACCGCCGTCCAGTCCCGGTATCGGCAAAAGATTGACAACGCCCAGGTTAGCTGACAGAAGGACAGCTATATTGAGCATATTGATGAAAACAACCAGCGCTCCGTAATCCTTAGCCTCCTCATATACATCATCGACCGCGGCGGCAACGCCTACTACCCCGCTCATTTCATTCATCCTGACCCTGCCTGTAAATAAGGCCGCCAAAGACTTATAGACATTCTTTATCCAGAATTCAACATAATACACACTGTAACGGACCGTGGACAAGGCTGTCTGATCATCATCCCTGAGCCCGCCTACGATACCAAACAGGTATCTGCCATACTCCTCACTGTATTCCGGAGTTATGTCAACCGTATGGCGCTCACCGTTTCTTTCATATGTTATAGCGACAGGCTCACCCTGATTAAACTGGGTGTTCAGTATGATTTCCTCATACAGATGGACCCTTTCACTGTTCATTTTTATAATGACATCCCCTGCCTGAAGGCCGGCCTTCATCGCCGGAGAGCCTTCATTTACACTCTCGAGCTTTGTCGTAGTATATCCTGAAAGTCCAAGCACCACAACCGACAGCACAAAAGCCAGGAGAAAGTTGAAGCACGGTCCTGCCAAAACGGTAAGTATCCTGCTGAATACCGACGCGTTCATAAAAGCATGCGGTCCGGGAACATAATCCTCATCCGAAGTATCATCTTCGAATACGCAGGCACCGCCTAAGGGTATGATCCTTAAGCAGTATTTCGTTCCTCCGGCGTCAAAGGAACAGATTTTGGGGCCGAATCCAACCCAGAACTCCTTTACATTTATCCCGTTCTTCTTGGCAACCAGAAGATGGCCGAATTCATGTACCACTACTACCAGACATAAGATTAGTAACGAAAAAATAATGCTCATAATTACCTGTCCTGTTTATACTCCTCTCCGGTGAAGGAACCTGTCCCCTGAAAACCTCATAATTCAGGATTCAGGACTCCATATATTTCCGTATCTTAAGATATGCCTCCTGCTCAGCCGAAAGGATCTCCTCAACTGAAGGATCGTTTACCACGGTATGTCCTGACATACAGTACTCTATTAAATCAGCTATCTGAAGAAAACCGATCCGCCCGTCAAGAAACAGCCCTACTGCCTTCTCATTTGCGGCATTGAATACCGTAGGCATGCTCCCGCCTGTCTTCATCGCATCCATTGCAAGTCTGAATCCCTTAAAGGTTTCCGTATCCGGCTCCTCGAAGGTCAGGGACTTTAACTCGGAAAGCCTTATCCTGCCTGCATTTAGCGGCTTTCTGTCAGGATAGAACAGAGCATACTGTATCGGGAGCCTCATATCGGGGACCCCCATCTGGGCGATCACTGCCCCGTCAACGAACTCAACAGCCGAATGGATTATACTCTGAGGATGCACAACGACCTGGATCTTCTCAGGTGAAACATTAAAAAGCCACCTTGCCTCCATAACCTCAAGGCCCTTGTTCACAAGGGTGGCAGAATCTATGGTGATCTTATGGCCCATCGACCAGTTCGGATGCTTAAGCGCATCCCGCGCAGTTACATCTTTAAGTTCCTCCCGCTTTTTCCCTCTGAACGGCCCTCCCGATGCCGTTATTATAATGGATTCGACCCTCTCCCAGGGCTCGCCGTTTAAAGACTGGAAAATGGCGCTGTGCTCGGAATCGACCGGAAGGATCTTAACGCCGTTCTCACGTGCTAACGGCATGATAATATGTCCCGCGGTAACCAACGTTTCCTTATTTGCAAGCGCGATATCCTTTCCGCTTTTGATCGCGGCTATAGTCGGCTTTATACCTATCATTCCGACAATAGCGGTGACAACCGTCCCTGCATCGCTTCCCGCCGCCGCCTCAATAAGTCCCTCCATCCCGCTGTAAACCGATATTGGGGTATCTGAGAGCCTGTTCTTAAGGGTGTCCGCAAGCTCCTTATCATAAACTGACACCATGTCCGGCTTAAATTCCCGGGCCTGCTTCTCTAGCAGGTCAATATTAGAACCTGCGCAAAGCGCCGTAACCTTCAGTTCCTCATTAGACCTTACAATATCAAGTGTCTGGGTTCCTATCGATCCTGTAGATCCTAAAATGCTGATTTTCTTCATAATTTCTTAATCCGTGATCCGACAGATCACTTTCTGTGCCGATTTATTCTCCTAAGCTTTTACCAAAGCCTTAAAAAGCAGATAGCGATAAGGTATATGACCGGAGCAGAAAAAAGAACGCTGTCAAAGCGGTCAAGAATCCCTCCGTGTCCGGGAATGAGATCCCCATAATCCTTTATATCATAATTCCTCTTAAATGCAGAAGCTGTCAGATCGCCTATCTGAGAAATAACGGACCCTGCGATCCCGATGATCACAAAAATCCAGATATGTCCCTGCGGTATAAGGCCATTTCTTTCCAGTATATATGAAAAGAGCGCGGCTACTACGGCAGATCCCGCAACTCCGCCTACAGCCCCTTCCACTGATTTCTTGGGACTTAAAACGGGAGCCAGCCTGTGCTTTCCGATAAGCATTCCAACACAGTACGCACATGTGTCACAGACCCATGAAACGATATAAATAAGCCAGACGAGATAAGCTCCGTGGGGCATTGCCCTTAAAAGGAAAACGAAAGAAAGCATCACCGGTACATAAACAAAGCCAAAAAAGGCTTTGATCACGGTATCTCCGTGAAGCTTCGGAAAGCAGAATACATATTCCGACATGAGAACCATAAAAAGTATGAGAACAACGCAGATCATCAACCTTCCAAATACAGTTTCCTGATCCTGAAACTCTTCAGAGCCCGACGCTCCTGCTGCTTTAGTATATACGATAAGGATAGCGGCATAATATATGATCGTCGCTGCGATTCCCGTTATCTCGGGCAGAAAAGGTTTTACTCCATCTTTTTTCAGGGTATCATTCGTAACATCCGTCGCCC
The DNA here is from genome assembly GCA_024684065.1 of Lachnospiraceae bacterium. Next base: position 1,927 of record JAIKXO010000032.1, on the reverse strand, counting down.
GGTAAAACTCTCTCAGCCCTATAACAGAGATAGCAGCAAGCAGCAAAGCCATGACAGGCCCCCCTGCCACATTCATTAAGGCTATCATAAGGACTAAGATTATTCCGCTTATGAGTCTTTTAATAAACATCTTACTGATCCTTTACACCGCCAAATCTTCTGTCTCTGTTTTCATATGCTTCTATCGCCTTTACCAGTTCATTTTTATCAAAATCCGGCCAGTGCACCTGTGTAAAATAGAACTCGGAATACGCTAACTGCCAGAGCATGAAATTCGACAGCCTCTGTTCCCCGCTGGTCCTGATCAAAAGATCCGGATCAGGGATCCCATCCGTATCCAGATATTTTTGAAGAAGTTCCTCTGTTACACCGCTCTTTTCGATCGCGCCTGTGTCCATATCCTGTATTATTCGGTTAACCGCCCTTAAGATCTCGTCCCTGCTCCCATAGTTTAAAGCCACCGTGAAATTGAGCCCCGAATACTCTCTTGTAGCCTCCGTCAGCTCTTCGATCTGTTTTTGAAGATCAGTATCCAGCCCGCTTACGTCTCCTATGACCCTTACACGCATATTGTTTTTTTTCGCTCTTTTCATGCAGGTCTTTAAGTAATTTCGAAGCAACGTCATCAAAGCGTCCACTTCATCCTTTGGACGCTTCCAGTTCTCAGTAGAGAAAGCATATACCGTCAGGTATTTTACGCCGAGATTATACGCTTCTTCGCAGATCTTCTCCACATTTTTAGCCCCTTGTACATGACCGTAGTTTCTGGGCATTCCCTTGCTTTTCGCCCACCTTCCGTTACCGTCCAAAATGATCGCAATGTGCTTCGGAACTGACATATTTATCTCCTTACTGCGCCGATTTACGAAGTAAATCGTGCGCTTTGGCATAAACTTTAGTTTATGCCGATCCGGCCTGCTTTTTGGGCCGGATCATTTCCTTACTGCACCGATTTGCGCAGCAAATCGTGTGCTTTGGCACGAACGACGGTATTTCGTTAATGAGAGTATAACGATAAAGGGACAGGACGCTTGAGAAAAGAGCCCCGTCCCTTTACTGTTATAGTCCTGTCGTGTCATACCGTCAGTATTTCTTTAGACTTGCTGTCTACCATCTCATCTATCTTCTTAATGTATTTATCCGTAAGCTTCTGGAGCTCTTCCTGAAGTTCCTCAACCTCATCCTCCGAAACATCGGACTTTGTAAGCTTCTTGAAAGCGTCGTTTCCATCCCTTCTTATATTTCTGATGGCAACCTTGTCTGCCTCGCCCTTTTTCTTGATATCCTTGACGAGTTCCTTTCTTCTTTCCTCGGTAAGCTCAGGAAATACAAGCCTGATGACCGTGCCGTCATTAGTGGGGTTTATCCCCAGATCGGATGCCTGTATAGCCTTTTCTATCGCCTTGAGCATGGTCTTGTCCCACGGCTGGATCTGCATAAGCCTTGCCTCGGGAATGGCAAGATTACCGACCTGAGAGATCGGAGTCGGGGTTCCGTAATAATCCACCCTGATATTATCCAAAACATGCGGATTAGCCCTTCCCGCTCTGATGGTATTAAATTCTGATGAGAGATGGTCTACCGTCTTCTGCATCCTGTCATCATATTCCTTCAGTCTCTCGTTCATCCACTCTTCCTCCCGTTTTCGATTAATCTATACTGTTATCCTTGTACCCTTAAAATTACCTTTTACCGTGTTCACTATGGCATCCTTTTCATTAAGGCTGAACACATACATCGGAACATGATTTTCCATAGCCATGATAGATGCCGTAAGATCCACCACCTGGAGCTTCTTTTCGATCACATCCTCTATAGCGATCTCATCATATTTCTGAGCAAAAGGATTAATTTTCGGATCGGAATCATATACGCCATCTATGGCTTTTGCAAGCAAAACACCGTCTGCCTCTACCTCAACAGCTCT
>JAIKXO010000023.1 GCA_024684065.1 Lachnospiraceae bacterium | reverse complement strand
ACATGTCGGAGCCAGAAACTGGGCTGCGGGAAATGTAAAGGAGGCATGAGATGTTTAAGACAATAAAGAGGATCATTGACTGGTGCGGTGACTTTAAAGCAAGCCTGTATATCGGTTTTGTATTTTCCTTCTTAGGTTCCTGGGCGGCAGCGGCTCCGGTAGCATATTCAGGATACCTGATAGGAATGATAGTTAAGGAAATTCAGGGCGGAGGCAAAACTGATCCTAAGCTTTGGAAAAGCAGTCTCCTGATCATGCTGGGGCTCGTCGCAGCTAAGTTTCTTATGGACTATATGAAGGCAAGATTTCATGAGAAGATCGGCTATGAACTGGTTGCCCGTGACCGGCTTAAGATAGGAGAGGTGTTAAAGCGTGTATCTCTCGGATACTTTCAGAGCAATGATACCGGGGCTATTTTAAATGCGATCACGACAGGGCTCGCCACTTTGGAGAATATGGGTATCCGTATGGTAGATGGCTTTGTGGGAGGATATCTGAACTTTTTGTGTGTATTTCTGTTTATGCTGTTTGTAAATATTAAGGCGGCGTTGATCTCGCTGTTTGGTGTGGGGGTATCTTTTATTTTTCTTGTTATGATATCGAAACACAGTCTTAAAAACACAAAGGTGCTTAATGCGGAGAATGAAAAACTGACCAGGGCAGCGCTTGAATACACCCGCGGATTGCCGATCGTAAAATCCTTCGGAATGGAAGGGGTATCGATCAAAGCATTCAGAGAAGCATGCGCGAGCGGAAAAAAGATAGCATTAAAGATAGAATGCGGATTTATCCCTTATAACTGCCTGCATCTGCTGGCGCTTCGCCTGGCAAGTGTCTGGATGTTCATCACTGTAATGTATGCTGGACTGGCAGGAGAAATGGAATTTGATATGGTGCTGATCGTTGCACTTCTTTCGCTTTCGATTTTTAATTCGGTGGATCCGATCGCAGACAGCGCGCACGTATTATCCGTGATCAACAATGCGTTTGATAAGATGGAAGTGTTTTCGGAAGCTGGACTGCTTGATGCGGACGGCAGTGATATCCGTCCGAAGCATTACGGGATCGAATTTAAGGATGTCTCTTTTTCCTATTCCAATGCGAAAACCACGGAAGACAGGGTGGTGCTAAAAGATGTCTCATTTACGATCCCTGAAGGGAAAACAACGGCGATCGTAGGGCCATCGGGAAGCGGTAAGACAACGATCTGTAATCTTATCGCCAGATTTTATGATGTAACAAAAGGAGAGATCACAGTAGGGGGAGTGAACGTCCGTGACTACAGCCTGGACAGTCTGCTTTCAAATATATCCATGGTATTTCAGAATGTATATCTGTTCAATGATACCGTTCGTGCGAATATATGCTTCGGGCGGGATGGGATTACGGAAGAAGAGATGATCGATGCGGCAAAAAAAGCGCGGTGCCATGATTTTATAATGGAACTGCCGCACGGTTATGACACAGTGATCGGAGAAGGAGGAGGAACTCTTTCAGGAGGACAGAAACAGCGGATTTCCATTGCAAGAGCTATACTGAAAAATGCTCCGATCATCATATTGGATGAGTCGACGGCAAGTATTGACCCTGAAAATGAGCATCTGATCCAGGGGGCCCTGACAGAATTGTCAAAAGGAAAAACGGTGATCATCATTGCACACCGCCTGGCAACGATCGAGGCTGCCGATCAGATCCTGGTGGTGGATGACGGACATATAATTGAAAAAGGAAGACACGAGGAACTGGTAGATCTGGGCGGTAAGTATGCAGGATTTGTAAAGATCCGTCAGGAGGCGGAAAACTGGCAGATAGCGTGATGTCTTAATACCGACCGGGAAAACGGCGGCGATGAGTTGACCGACTATACCGATTGTAATATTATAAATAATGATGACGGTCGAACCCCTTTTCAACCGCGGGAATAGGGGTTCTCTGTGGAAATGCTTGTATAACAGCTGACTTGAAACATCTATCGGGGTACAGCGGTCGTTCGGTCTGCGTATAAGATTCCGGGACCTCGCTGAACAGATGATTGTGGGCAGACACGGTATAATAAATATGTATGAAGTTAAACAGTTAGTTAATGAACTTAAGGAATTTGATGAATCTATTACTGTGGTTGGTCCCAGCGGAGGTATAAAAAAACTCAGAGTATATGCTTACGGCAGTATCATAGCGAAGATCCCCACAACTCATGGCGATGGTTGCAACGGCTTAAACGCAGGGATAGATCTTTGCAACCCGGATTATTTCAAATATATCTGCAAAGAGATAGAATATAATACGACAGACCATCAGGTCTGTACGTATTCTCCCGATTTGACAGCTTTAATGCCGGCCGACCGGGAATTAAAAAAGGGTGAGGATAATCTTACAACAGGAGCTTCCCGACTTAAAGATATGGCACAAAGCGGCTCCCGGGAAAGGACCAGACTGTTTATAAACAGGAGTGAACGGGAAGATTATCTAAGGCTAGTTCTGTGCGCTGCAAAGAATAAGATGACCCGGGTTGATACATCCGGCAAAGAAGGCGGAAATGACAGAAGTGAACGGGCGATACAAACAGAAATCGTAAGAGAATTTATGAAGAAACATAATGACTGGTGTGTAGTGGATATGGAGTATATGCCCGAATATATATCCGGACCCGGGAGAAAACCGGATTTGATAGTATATGACCGGGAGTTAAATCAGTTTGGTATCATCGAATTAAAGTATGATAATAAATCCTGTGCGAATCTTGGAGATCATTATGAGCAATTCTTAAGAATTCAAACGGAACATACAGATAAATTTGTGCCGGAAATAAAGAGAAGATGCGGGATACTGGCAAATAACTCGGATCTGATTTCCGATCAGATGAAAGACCAGATAGCTGATGCGGATGAGAATAATATCTGGTTTGCTTTTTTGTTTGTCGGGGGAGAAAAGTATGGCGCAGGTAATGAAAAAGGAATAGTAGACAGTATTAATGAATACCTGCTGTGTAAGGATAAGGAAATAAGGGAAAAAACCTGTCTTATTCAATACGTTCCGTATGATGAGGAAAACGAAAAAAAATATTTGGAGCAGATCTGTTTAAAGAAAAACGAAATGCAGGTCCTGGGCTCCTGGCTATAAGGAGTTTGCGCCAAAATTCCCGCAGCCCTGCAAAGGAAATATCAAAAATATCAATAAGAAAATATCAATACTGAGGGTAGAGGATCATCCGTTATCTCTCCGCTGTCAATGGCTTTTCAGGATTTGACATTGCGTGAGGGTGACGGTATAATTTTATTGTTGTTTTACCTATTCCGGATCTGAAAAATTGTATTATGTAAACCAAGCGAACCCGTGTCAGGGAAACGGCAGAACATGTCCCCGCCGGGTTCGTTTTCGGGTGGAAAGCCGAAGGTGTTAAATTGAGCAGAAAGAGAACAGGAGCATTACTGTTTTTCATATTTTCGATATTTATGGTACTGTATTATATCATTGCAAAGGAAAGGATCGAATTCGATTCTGATTTTACGGATACCATTTTGTGGGCTGAAGCTATGCTCACAGGCAACGGACTGTTTGATCCGGAAATGTACTATGCCTATACGCTGCCCTTCGGCGGGTCCCTTCTGATGATGCCCTTTGTGGCCATATTCGGTGTCGGATATACGGCTCATGCATTGGGATTCATATTGTTTTTTGCGATTTTTGTGTTTTCCCTGTATAAGTTTTTAAGATCAATGGACTTTCCGGTGGATAATTCACTGACAGCGGCCGCTTTTATCCTGCTTATGAGTCTTCCCACCAAGAATACCCGTATGATCATGTGGGGGCACGTGATCCATTACAGTCTCGGTCTTCTTTTCGTTATAACAGCCCTGGCGGTCTATTCCGGGATAGATACGGGGAATCAGGTCTTTTCGAAGGAAAACCGAAAAAGGTCGATACTGCTTATCGTTCTTACAGCATTGTTCTGTACTAACGGTCTTACCACCATATTGTTTTTCTGCATACCGTTCTACGGAGCCGTTATCCTGGAAAGATTTATCTGCATAAAGGATGAGCTTTTCTGCAGTGAAAATAAAAATACCGCGGTGCTAAGCGCAGCGGGCCTTATAGCGGCCGGAGCCGGTTTTATCGGGTCTGCCGTCATTCAGAGGCTTTCCGGGGTGAAAACCGTATATGAAGGACTGTTTAAAACCATTCCCATGTGGCAGGAATGGGTGTGGGAATTTACGGAGAGGCTCAGGGTGATGATGGTATGCGTCGCAGGAGAGATCCCCTCGGAAATCCCCATGGAATCCACGACGGGCATCAGGGTCATGTATATGGCTTTTGTCAGCCTGGTCATTATCTTCACGCCGTTCATAGCTTTTTTCGCGTACCGGAAGATAGAGAACAGGATCATAAGGCTATACATGCTTTCATATATTATTTTACTGGCAGCTACCTTGTTTATATATGATTTCAGCCATGCCAGGGGGACAATACACAGAATGGTGGGGCTTTATATGACTGCCGTGACGGTGACCGTGATCTTTATGATGTGGCTTTTAAGGCAGGGGGCTTTGTCACGGTTCGGAGCGGTGCTTGCGGTCATATTGTCCGTAGCCTGTGTGTTCAGCGCATACAGCGTCACGGCACTGAGAGGGCAGAACCGGTATGACGGCCTGATAGCCGTATTAAGGGATAATGAGCTGAAGAGGGGCTATGCCGAATACTGGTCTGCGCAGGTGACCACCGTGTTGTCGGATTCCGACATAACGGTGGCTCCGGTTATCATATCGGAGAGCGGTGAGGTGACGCCCAGGCTGTATAATGCGCGGGAGGATCAGTTCGAGGCCGAAGAGGGGACTGACCGTTATTTTATCTTTTTATCCTCCTGGGAGTACGAAATCACTGAGGATACGGTATGCAGGGATGCCTCGGAAGTGATCCCTTTTGACGATGACGGATATATAGTGATTTTTGACCACAATCTTTTCTGAAAGACAGGAAATGCTCCGGTCTGAAGGGCAGAGAGGATCTGCACATATAAACAGCCTCTGTCCGGACTTACAGGCGTGTGCCGCATAGAGAGGAAACAGAACTTGAAGAGTACTGCGGGTAATTTTATCAAGGACAGCTATAACAGGATAGAAAAAAGGTACAGGATCTGCTTTTACTCAGGGCTTATCTGCGGTCTTATGGCCCATATATATGCCCTTACGAATCATCTTTATAATTATGACGAGCTCTGGCATACTCCCACCGGCTTCGGTACGGGTGTGGAGGTAGGCCGGTGGACGTTATCCGTCACGGTGTGGCTGCAGAAGCTTTTGTTTGACGACTGCTTTACGATACCTTTTGTTAACGGATTTACAACAATAATCCTGTACACCCTGACTGCCTGCTTTGCCGTGGCGGTATTTAATATAAACGATGATTTTTACGCTGGCGTCACGGGGGCGCTTATGACTACCTTTCCCGCTCTCGTCTGCAGGATGTTTTATATGTTCACCACGCATTACTACGCTATCGGCATCGCCCTGACCGCGGCGGGAATATGGATCCTTGTAAGGCAGAAAGAGGATGGCAGTAAAACGGCAAAGGCGGCTGGCATTATTGTTTCGGCGGCTTTTGTCATATACGGAATGGCCATATATCAGGCTAATTTTGTTACGGCGGTATGTCTGTTAGTGGGGTTTCTGCTGGTTGACTTCATCCGTAACGACCCGGAGCTTAAGGAATCTGTCAGAAGGTGTGTCTTTTATGTTATCTACCTTGGGGCGTGCATGGCCTTATTCCTCATTGGCAGTAAGCTGGCCCTTGCCATTACCGGAAAGGAAATGGAGACTTATGAGAACCTGGACAGTATGGGAAAAATAAGCCCTGATCAGTTAATAAAAGGGCTTATCGGATGCTATAAGACCTTTTTAAGGCTCCCATTTAAGGACGTGTATTCGATGAACCCCAATGTGATAGTGCGCATTGCCTTTTTCGTATCCTTCCTGGTCTTTTTATTTACATTTATAAAAATCTGGCAAACACGGAAAATGACACATCTTAAGCTCCTTATAACCGCCATCATGGCCGTGCTTCCGGTAGCGGTAAATCTTATCATAATAATGGCTGTTTCTTCGGGAACCATGTACTCAATAATGGTATATGAGATAGTATATGTGCTGGTTATCCCCATGGCATGTCTTACTGCCCTTTCTGATACTGTTTTATATCCGGATCCGGGTAAAACCACCGAAAATTCACATAAAACAGGAAATGAAAAGACAGGTCCTGCCCCGGACGGCAGAGGGCTTATGAAGGCCGCGGACATCGTGACGTCCATAGCGCTGACTGCTGCGGTTATAACATATATATGGTTTGCAAACGGTAATTATCTTGCGATGGAATATACCAATATCCACGATAACGCGTACTTTACCGTGCTGATGACCCAGATAAAGAGCGTGGAGGGCTACACGGACGATATGCCTGTTGCGCTCATAGGGGCTCCTTCCGGGGATTCTACTCACCGAAGACAGGCCATGATCGATGAAACCTTTAATATCGCGGGAAAAGCGAGTACCAATATAGGCGAATACTCCTACTGGAATATCATGACAAGGGTCATAGGCTTTGACCCTGTGGTAAGGAATTCCGATGAGGATGAGGAATACTTTTATAACCATCCGGAGGTCGCGGCCATGCCAAAGTATCCTGACGACGGCTCGATAAAAGTGATAGACGATACCATAGTTGTCAAGTTCCAGGATCCTGAGGATATCGGGAAATGATCCGGATCATGGAGAGGAAGCAGGAGGCAGCTCAGGAAAAACTGAATTCAGGGAAAGCAGGGAACCGAAGTTTATAAGGCTCGGGGCATTTATCATACCCTTTGTCCTCGGGGTGCTGTTCAGATTCTATGACGCTTCACTGATGGCTTTGGGGATCATTCTGACCTACGGGGTGGTAAAAAGACGGGACAGGTTCCTGAATCCGGATACAGGGTTTTATAATACCGATTTCCTGAAATACCTGGGAACTTACCGTGATAAAAAGAATTACAGCGGTGAATGCGTCATTGCGTTAAGCGCTCCTTCAGATCCGGAAGGCCTTGCCCGTATCCTTCATGAAATGGGCCCTCAGAACGGTCTTGTCATTGATAAGGGAGACGGAGAATTCCTTCTGTTTGCGGAGGATCTCAGGGAAAGCGCGGCACGCATGGCTCAGAGAACATTTAAGGAAGCGGCCGGGATGTGGGAGCCGCCCTTTAGCGTGGAAACTTCTGTGGTCAAAAGGAGAGAAGACGAGACGGCTTCAGCGTTTGCCAAAAAACTGTTATGACCGCAGGGATAGATTAAAGGTATGCGGATCTGTATATTTAAGAGGAACTTAAGCAGGATATGAATATAATCGATATCACGGAAGAGAACAGGGAAGAGTACTCAGGGCTTCTGAATGAGGAGTGTCTTAAAAGCATAGGCAGAGAGTACTACCGGGGAATAGCGGGGAAGGATCAGCTTTCCGGGAAATTAAACGCCGCAATGATCTGGGAGCTTAAAGGGAAAGAGGATGAGGAAAGAGATACCGGATCGGAGATCCTTTTATATACGGCCTCGGATGAGGATTACGCAGAGGAACTTCTGACAGTCTACAATAACATGACCGGTACTGAAGAGGTGGTCCGTTCTTTTTTTGAACTCCCCATACTGTCAGATACCGAAAAAGCTTCTCTGGATCAGGGCGGGTTTTTGCTTGAGGACGGTGAGAGCAGGGATGTGATCGTTACCGTTTCGGAGTTAGCGGCGCTGCCTCTTGCAAAAAAGGATCCTCCGTCCTATATAAACAGCCTTTCGGGGATTTCGGCGTGGCAGTTTAAGACAGGGCTTATGTCAAGCGTTTTCCATGGCAGGTACGGGCTGAACGAGGACCTTCCGTTCCTGCCCATGTCCTGGTTTGATCCGGATATTTCTTCCTGTATCATAGCGGATGATAAGATAAACGGGATGCTTCTCGTACATGAGATGTCATCCGGTCTTTTGCGCGTAGAGCTGCTTTTTGCCATGCAGCCGGATGCCGATATCAACCTCCTTAATATGATGCGCTATTCGATACGGGCTGCCGGCAAAAGCAGATCTCCCGGAACCCGTGTTATATTAAGGAGACATTCAGAACAGACAAAAGCCCTGATAAAAAAGCTGTTTCCGGACAGGAAGGGAGAACAGGTCAGCAAGGGGAGCAGAGAAGCTTCCGGCGCGATATAGAAAGAAAATCTTCTGTTATGATCTGAATCACACTGATGCGCGGGAAACGCTCTGATCAGCGTTCCCGTGTGAAGAAAAGGATGAAAATGAAAAAAAGAAGGATTTCAAATGTCATAACGATATGGCTCCTTGTTATCGTGTTCATTGCTTATACAGTATCAACAGTTCTCAGATATCTGGCTATGTCAGGCCGGTCCAGACAGCAGACCGCATTGCTCGTGAGACATAACGTTGAGGACGTGAGCACCGATATTGATGAGCTGGTTGATGATGCGTTCATTTCGTATATCAATGAGTTCATAGAACAGGATTATATAACTTCCGCAAGGATAGATGATCCGGATGCTCTGTCGAAAGACCTTCATGACAGTTATTATGAATATGGGTTTGAGATAAATGTCGTTGACACACGGGGTATTATCGTCGCGTCATCTGTTCCCGAATACATAGGGTATGACATGCATAACGGAGAACCGTCTTCGGAATTCCTCGTCCTTCTGGATGGAAGCACGGAGTCATACGTACAGCCGATGAGGAAAGAATCCTATGATGAACTGCAGGTAATGAAGTATGCAGGCAAACGGTTTCCTGACGGAAGCGGTTTTATACAGATCGGACTGACTAAAGAGCCTTACTACGAAGCGATCAGTACCCAGGCGGGTTTTGCCGTAACCAACAGACGTATAGGGGAGAGCGGGTATCTTCTGATATGTGATGAAGATCTGAAGATCTTAAACAGCTTTCATAACGAATATTCGGGTAAGAGTATTGCCGATTCGGGTATTCCCATAGATCCTGATAAGGAGTATGTTTTTGAAGATGTAAAATGTGATGCTTTCGGGATACCGAGCTATGTAAATATCAACCGGGTCAAAGGGATATATGTCATTGGGGTGTGTTCGGTAAGTGAAGCGACAGATGATGTCAATTCTATGTTGAAAAATAGTATTCTGCTTGAAACGGCAGTGTTTGCCATTCTTTTTACGGCACTTATCATCCTCCTTAGAAAGCGCATAGTCAATAATATGATCAAGGTCAATGATTCGCTTTCAAAGATCACGGACGGTAATCTGGATGAGGCTGTCGATGTGCGCGACACCTATGAATTTGATGCACTGTCCACGGATATAAACGCGACCGTTGACAGACTGAAGGGATATATAGCCGAAGCCGCGGCCCGCATAGACAGTGATCTTAAGGTTGCAAAGGCGATACAGACCGCTGTCCTTCCCAATGTGTTTCCGCCCTTTCCCGACCGGGATGAATTTGAACTGTTTGCCAGCATGCATGCGGCAAAAGTGGTCGGCGGGGATTTTTATGATTTCTACATGGTCGGAGAAGATACGCTGGGATTTCTGATCGCCGATGTATCAGGAAAGAGTATTCCGGGAGCCATGTTTATGATGAGAGGAAAAGCCATCATAAAGAACCTTGCGGAGAGCGGAATGCCTCCGGCAGAGGTGTTTACCCAGGCAAACAGAAATCTTATTGAGGGAAATGATGAGACGCTGTTTATAACAGCGTGGATGGGATACCTTGATCTGAAGACAGGGGTCGTACGCGTGGTTAATGCAGGCCATAATCCCCCGGTGCTTATCAGGGATGGCAGGGCGGAATATCTGGACATGGAGCACGACCTGATGCTTGCGGTAATAGAAGGCCTGACCTATAAGGAGGAGACGCTTGAACTCAGGGAGGGCGATATACTTTTCCTCTATACGGACGGTGTAACGGAGGCAACAGACATTGATGAAAATCAGTATGGAGAGGAAAGGCTCCTCGACCTGCTTTCATTCGGCGATAACTTCCCGGAGCCTGCAGGTGAAAACGGAATTGCCGAAGTGGTATGCGAAACCGTGAAAGCTGATCTTGACCGGTTTGTAAAGGGGGCGGAGCAGTATGACGACATAACGATGCTCTGTATCAGATATTCAGGCAGGCCGTAAATCTCCGTGCGTTTGTGTGCGTAAAGCTATAGATCACAATGGTTATAAGCCCGGGCAGCAGCAACCCGGATACTCTGAAAAAATGAAGAAAAAATCAGTATTTTCAGCCTCTGCCGTGGTTGCCGGGAACGGGATCGGAAGCGGAGTCATGGCAATTCCGTATTTTATTTCAAAAACCGGCATCGTGGGTGGCTCCATTGCATTTTTATCGGCATATCTCATCAGTGTGCTTTTACATCTTATGATCGCCCAGATCCTTTTGAACACGGGCGATACCGCGGATATTCTCAGCGCATTTCATATCTATCTGTTCAGGGGAAAACTGAAGAATTTTCTCAGGATCGCCTTTTTTATCATTATGGTAGTGGTTCTTGAAACAAATCTTGCGGCATATATTTCAGGCGCCGCAGAGATAATGGGCGAGATCATTCCGGGAATTTCAGCGGCTGTTTTCGCGGCCGGTTTTTATATTTTAGCCGCGGTAACAGTGCTCCTCGGACTTCACGCGATATGTATCAGCGAAGAGGTGACCGTCAGCGTGATGGGAGCAATACTTTTGATGGCTGCTTTTATTTCCTTAAGAAGTATAAACTTAACAGCCTGCAGGTCCTTTCTTATGATCAGGGGAATACCGGAAGTAAGTGGCGTTGTGGCGGCATACAGCATGATCATGTTCTCGTTTTCCGCGATCTTTGCCATGCCCCAGGTGATCGGTATCCTCGGACCTGACGGAAAGGAGATCCGAAAGTCCGTATTTTACGGCCTTTTTATGAATCTTGTGATCTCGGTGACGGTTACCGCCTGCGCGATCATCACC
>JAIKXO010000341.1 GCA_024684065.1 Lachnospiraceae bacterium | reverse complement strand
ATTCTATGCCTGATATGTAATGACTCTTGTCAAGAGAAAGTTTTTAGGGAGTCACCACAAATTTATTTAATTGTTACTGAAGGCATCTCGAAAGAGCCTCGGAGTATCAGTTCCCGGCATTGGCCACTCTGATATACGTGGATTGGTTACCAACAGGTCAATGGTCCGCCGTGAGCTCTACCGTCTAAGTGCGTGGATCACGGTTGTCCGTGCCGACATAGGCATATCGTAGATAGCTCGAACCTTGAAATGGCCGAAGCCCTTTCAAGATGTCTTCAGGTACTGCTTTTGGTCCGGCTGGATGCAGGCGGAACCGGTTAAGCTATGTTACCGGTTAGCATGCCCCACATGAAACAGGCAAGTTCCCTTGCTATTGCAGTTTTGGCTACGTTATGTTTCTTGCTCTTTCCAAGAACCATCTTGTAGAAACGCCTCCTTAAGCGTTCATTAGCTTTGTCGGCGTAGGCTATGACTTGCGGAGCATTTCCGGCCTGCTTAGCTTTTAGGGCTTTGGATTTATGTCCAACAGTTCCTCTTGAGTAGCATTGGGATGCCTCTGTTAACAGGCGTCGTAAATGCCTGTTGCCAGCTTTGGTGATCCCAAGACGGGTCTTATCATCCCCGCTTGAATCTTCACCAGGGACAAGCCCTAAGTAAGAAGCGAACTTTTCCGCAGAAACAAAACGTTTGAAGTCACCAACCTCAACGAGAACAGACAATGCTGTATGGGTTTGTACTCCGATAAAGCAGCAGAGCTTCTTCACAGATTCTCTGTATCCGTCTTTTGAGGCAAGCTCCTCAATACGCTTATCAAGGCGTTCGATCTTATCGCTTAAAGCTGTATAGGTCAGCAGATATTCATCGAGGATCTCTTTGTATAGAGCCTCAGGATTAAGGGCTTTGAGCCATCTTAAATGTGCTGCCGTCCAGTGGGTCTTCCCATCATAGTGGTAACCATGACGGAGGCAGAATGATAAGATCTGCTGCTTGATCTTTTTAAGGGCCAGTTTATGATCATCCCTCATGCGGAGGAATTCTTTTGTCTGTTCATCTTCCGCTGTAGGGATATGGACCGGACTATAGTTATGCTGGGCAAGGCATTTTGCTATGAGCTCTGCATCACGTTTATCGGTCTTTATCCTTTTGCCGCTGCGCTTTTCAAGCATTGTGGTCGGTGCAAGGATCACACAGCTGACATTATGATCCGTCAGCTGATGATATAAAGTATAGCCGAGACATCCGGCTTCATAGCCGCATATAAAGTTAGTATCGTTTCCGTAGATGGTGCGAAGATACTCCAGGAACTTAAGAACTTCCTTGTAATCAGCGGGTGTATGGCGATTATGGGAACTCTTTTCCGATTCGATTGTGTAGTCGGCAAGAGTAAAACTTTCCTTATGTACATCCATTCCTACGTAAACTGTGGTATTATTCATTTAGTGACCTCCTTTTGTATGCGGTAACCCCTGTTACGTTGACTTTACATCTTTAGTATACAGGTAAATCCACGTTGCTACAAAATGGAGGTCATTACATATTGTCTAAGGGGAGAAGAATTGTCTAAAAAGGGCATAGAATCTTGACAGGAGGGGGGACGGCGGGGAAGAGAATATGCCTAAGGGGAGAAGAATTGTCTAAAAAGGGCATAAAAGCGCGACTGGGTTGAAGGAAGAAGAAAAGGAGAGGAGAGGCGGGAGTGAGGGAAGAAGGGGAAGAGAGGCGTTGGCAGGAGTGAGAGACGGAAGCGAGGTTGAGATGAAAAAATCAAGCGACAGATGATTAAAAATGTACTAAAATACAAAAAGGGTGACAATTGTGGGATCGGAAGAAGCGACTCGGAGGATTGGGCTCGCAGGATAGGGATCAGAAGAAGCGACTCGGAGATGCGCAGGATGCGGCCCGGAGAATGAGGCTCATAGGCTTGGAGTAAGCGGAGCAGAGGATTCCATTTGACATATCACTAAAGGGAGAAGCGTATGAAGAAATTACAATATTTCCTGGTTGCAATATTCATGGTCGTGCTTGCTTTTTTGACGGCTTTCATTTCCCTTTATGTGATCGATCCGAAATTTACCGACTATGTGGATAAGCGTATAGGGAATAAGTCTCCACAGGCAGCGGCTGCAGCTGTTGAAGAGAGTAAAGAAACTGAAGTAAGCAAGGAACCTGTGGCTGCAGTTAAGCCGCAGATCCCGGCAGCTACCGAGGTCCCCAAAGCGCCCGAGCCGGAAGTAAAAGTAAAAGAGAAAGAGGAAGAGCCGCCGGTAGTAAGAGATGATTCTGACGGGGTTACGGGGAATGTTTCCGACGACTATAATGCTCCTTCAGAGAAAGAGCTGGAAATCCCGGAGGGAATGGCGGATAAAACGGGGTATGAGAATATCCATGTCACTGAAAAGACCGTAAGCGATGAAGAAGCTGACAAGATAGAAAAGGAGCTCTCCACCGGTCCGCTGGGGGAGGATTTAGAGTTTGACCCGTTGTATTATCCCTATTATGCAATGCTTGATGACAGGGGTAAGGCTCTGTACCGGCAGATATATGCAAATATGAATGAGATGAACCCTGCCTTCAGGTCAGTGGATAAGATGCTGACAGGAAAGCGGATAGACAGTGCTTTTGAAGCGGTGTTCAACGACCATCCGGAGCTTTTCTGGATAGATACCGAATATAGGACCATTTACAGGAAGAACGGGGATTTTATCGAGCTGGATCTGTTTTATAATGACACTGAAAAGCGGATATCATCTGCCCGGATGGAGTTTGAAACGGCAGCGGAGCAGATCGCTTCTGCGGCACAGGGCAATGATTATGAAAAGGAAAGGTTTGTCCATAATGCGCTGGCAGAGCTCTTTGAGTACCAGAGGAATCCTCTGGACCAGAGCGCTTACAGCGGGCTTGTGGATAATAAGACCGTATGCGCGGGCTACGCCAGGTCCTTTGCATATATCATGACAAAAATGGGTATTCCCTGCTATCTCTGCACCGGATACGCGGGGGAGGCTCACGGGTGGAATATCATAAAGCTTGAGGATGATTATTACAATGTGGACGTGACCTGGGATGATACAGGCACAGACAACCCTTATTATAACTATGAATGGTTCAATAAGACCGATAATGATTACGGCCTGACTCACATAAGGAAGGGGCTTTCTGTACATCTGCCTGCCTGCAGGGGTAAAAAGTACAGGAACTTGGAGTCGGAAGAGCCGGAAGAAGAGAATCTCGCTACCCTTCAGGATTACGGCTTTACGGAGAATGATGTCATATCCGATCTGGGAGTTTATTATGATACGTTTTACAGAAAGCTCTTTGAGGTCGGAAAGGGAACTCACACCATAAATATGGTAATAAGCGAAGGAATCGTAGAGGACTTTAACCGGGCCTATACAAGTTCTGAAATAAAGGAGAAGGTGCTTTATAAGCTTTTAAGCGACATAGGAGCAGGTGGCGCGAACCTTAGCTGCTCTACCGAAAAGCTTGAGGGCGGGTATTATCTTGTCAAGCATGACATAACCATATCCTGAGACAGGGCTTATCCTTCCCTGTCGGAACCGCCGGTATATTCATTGAAGGCGGGAACGCCCGTAAAGACGGTGTCGTGGAGCTTAAAAAGAAGGGGGCCCTGACCTGCTGAGAGTCTGTATGTATTGTTTTCAAATGACAATCCTGAAGTGTATTTTTCAGCCATCTCGCCGTTTATCACCGGATCTGCGGCGGAGGGCACGATTACCATATTATCTGAAAAACTGATGTTTTTGCACTGGTTTATCTGTATGGCCGGAGCGCCGTTATTGCTTATGGTGTTCTTAGTTATCCGGCTGTCTGTAACTATGCCGGTGGTCTTTTCCTCATAACCCCCGATCCAGATTCCGCCCTTCGGGTTGTCGTGGAGGAAATTTTTTTCCACGCTTATGTTTTTCACCGGACGGCCCCTCTTTTTCGCTTCGGCGCCGATCTCAATGCCGTAGTCGCAGTTATATACTTCGTTATCGTGGATCTTCGTATCTATGGCGCCGTCGGCGTATATCCCGGCACAGGAGGCGTAATCACAGTGGCAGTTATATACCGTATTGCCGTAGGCCTCGCAGTTTCTTGGCTGATCAAGCTTCTTCTTCGGACAGTAGCCCATGTTTCCGTTAAAATCAATGCCTATATTCGTGTTGTCATGGATACGGTTCCCATATACCCGGATATCTTCGCAGTTTCCTGCAACCGACAGGGTTTCGCTCCAGTTGGTCACGTTTTCCGAAATTGTATTGTCGCAGATGGTTATGGCACTGACAGCGGTTGAAAGCTTTTTCCCTTCCCCGAGACAGAGGATGGCGTTGGCTTCGCCGGCGTTCTTTTCGTCCTCTTCAGGAGAGCGGATAAAGGCGGGGCTTACCTTTATGTCGTGGATGTTATTTCCGCTGATGCCTATATTCTTACTGTTTTCGGGAATGTAGATACCGCAGGCGTATTTGGCCTCTATATTGCCGATGTCGAGATTTACGAACCTGTAGTTTGACTGGCCGTTAAGGTTCAGGAGATATATCTGCTCGCCGCCGTCGGAAGTGAGCTTTGCAGAGGGGGTGCCGTCGGGATCCCGGCCTTCGCCCATTAGGATTATGGGTTCCCGGTTATCGCCGCTTTTCTCAAAAGTAAGGGTCTCCCGGTATGTTCCGGGAAGTATATGTATCCTGCTTCCGCCGGTTGCCAGGCTCAAAGCATGCCCTATGGTGGCAAAGGGAGAGTCTGAGGTGCCGGGATTGCTGTCGGAGCCCCCGACGGAGACATAAAGATCTGCGGGAGAATTGTTTTTCCAGCAGGCATAAAGGGCTGCCTTCTTTTTATTGATCGTAAGTTTGTCGATATCAACGCTGCTGCCCGGCAGGTAGTCAACAGAGCCGTCCTGGGAATAGGGATGGGTACTCCAGCCGGTAAAGCTATGGCCTTCAAAGGTGAAGCTGCAGTCCGGGGCGGTGAAACCGGCTGACCTTGAGATCTTCTGCTTTTTCATTTTCCCCTGACCGCCGTTTGCGTCGAATACGATGGTAAGAGTGTTTCCGGAAGTGGCATGGATGTCCTGCTTTATGATGCAGAACAGCAAGAATACCAGTATGAATGACAAAATCACTTTTAATGACGATCTCATAAGCAATCTCCTTTACCGTATCTGATAATTATAAACCCCGTATGGATAGTGTCAAACAGCGGGTTTCAGACGGATCTTACCTTTATTAAGGGTTAAATAATAAAATATAAGATTGTACTGTAAGTTTAAGGGAATTGGTGGTATCATATAATATTAAAGTTTAAGCAAGATGAGGAAGAGCATTACAAAGCAGAAAATGAAGGATATCTATGTAGAAACCGCGATCCGGAGCCTTTACCAGTTTATCATGGAGGTAAATATACCCAAGGGGAAGGGCAGGATCATTGATTGTAATAAGGAATTCAGGTATTTCCTGAACTCGGACGGGGATTACGATCCATTCTATTCTCTTCTCTACGAGAATATACATCCGGAGGACAGGGAGAGATTTGTTGCATTTGCGGGACATGATGATATTCCCGAAAGACTGAAAAAAGAGGTCTTCATTTCCATGGAGTGCAGGATACGTCAGGCGGATAGCAGATATAAATGGTCCGAGATCATAATCTGCAACGCGGATGCGGAAGATAAGGCAGGAGGTGACGACCATCTTTTCCTGATAAGGGACATAGATAAACTGAAGAAGGAATCCCTGAAAAGGGAAAAAGAGAACAGGCTCGTTTTGTCAGCGCTGCAGAATAAATATGATTCTCTTTTCGAGGAGAATATGACGGACCAGCAGACCGGCTGCTATAACCGTAAGGGATTAAAGTACTATACGGAAATAGTGCTGAAGGAAGCTGAAGATGAGGGAAGAGCCGTTTTCGTATGTGTTGCGGACTTAAACAGCTTGAAATACATAAATGATACATACGGTCATGCTGCGGGAGATGAGGCCATAAGAGCGGTTTCTTCGACATTGATCGAGGCGGCTCCCGAAGGTTCCAAAATAGTGAGGACCGGAGGGGATGAATTCCTGATATTTGCGGCCTTGGCTCCGGACAGTAAGGAACCGGAGGAGATGGATGTAAAGATACAGAAGATCATTACGGATTATAATGCAACCCATTCCAATCCGTATGATACAGGGGTGAGTTACGGCTGGGTGCTGGAGTCCTTTGGGGAGGGGATGACGGACCTGGATGATCTTATAGAGGTTGCCGATAAGAAAATGTATGAAATGAAGTGCGCCACCGACAAGCATAAAAGGGAGCGCTGAAAATATTATCCTGCGTGATGTGGGAGGAGAGTCAAACAGATGGAGAACTGGAAAACCTCGAAGATCATTCTTTTTACGATAACATGTATATCCCTGAATATTTGCGGAAAGCTTTTATCCGTATATCTGGAACTGCCGATTTGGGCCGATTCCTTCGGAACAGCGCTCAGCGCCTGCATCGGAGGGCCTGTCTGCGGAGCGGTCATAGGATTTACGAGTAATATAGCGTATTTCACGGTTAACCATCTTTCTGCGGCTTATTCCATCACAAGTATCGCCCTGGGCGTAATCATCGGTATCGCGGCAAAGAGGAAATGGTTCTATCAGTTCTACGGTTTCATGATAGCTTCTTCTTTGGCTGTATTCACTGCGCTTATCGTATCCATTCCGGTAAATATACTGTTTTCCGGAGGATATACAGGGAATAAATGGGGAGACGGTTTGATCGATTATCTTCTGGATAAGGACTGGGTGCCTTTTATCTGCTATGTCTTCGGTCAGCTTGCCATTGAATTTGCGGATAAGCTCTTAACCATTGCGGCAGTGTTTATAGTTATCAATATACGACGGATGAACGGAAACAGCGGAGGCAGCAGTGACGGAAACAGTGACGGCAGCAATGACGTCGCCAAAGCAGAAACGAATAACGGTGCTGCCGTTGTGGGATTGTTCCTCTGTCTGTCGCTCTGCCTTGGGCTTTCTACCACGGTTAAGGGAGAGGCACAGCCTGTTACAGAGACCACGGATTATAACGACTATGTGCAGAACATATATAGCAGTAATAACGGCCTGCCCTGCGGTGAGGCTAATGACATAGCACAGACAAATGACGGAGTGCTTTGGATAGGTACCTATGCGGGACTGTACCGCTATAACGGCCGGGAGTTCCGCTGGGTTGATAATTATGAATCTGTAAAAAACGTGAACTGCCTCTATGTGGATGAAGAGGGACGTCTGTGGATCGGAACCAACGATAACGGCCTGTCCATCGTGATCCGCGAGAAGGTGGTGAATGTGCTGGACCAGTCCAGCGGCCTTCCCTCCAATTCGGTACGGTGCATAATCCGGGCTACGGACGGATATTATTATGTGGGAACCACAGGCAGCATGCAGATACTGGCCATGAATAACGGCTTAAAGGCTGCAAGTACCTTAAATGAGATATATTATGCAGAAAGCATAACCGCCGATGAAGAAGGACACGTGGCGGTGGTGGCATCTGACGGACGTCTTTTCCTTTTGAAAGGCGGAGAGATCCAAAACTCCATTAAGCTGCCGGGGGATGAAGAGATCTTTAAATGCTGTGACTTTGCGCCGGACGGAACATTGATGGTGGGTACCACTACAAACCATATTTACCGCTATGATGTTTCCGGCGACGATTTCAAAGAGCTGAAGGGAATGACCTGCGAGCGTGTAAACAGCATCAATAACCTTCATTACCTTGATGACGGAACGCTCTTTATATCCACGGA
>JAIKXO010000339.1 GCA_024684065.1 Lachnospiraceae bacterium | reverse complement strand
AAAAAGGAGAGGATTTATTATGGTAGAAAAGAATCATGACACTGTGCCAGATAACAATAACAGCATCGGAAACAGTGCCACTTATAGAACTGACACAGAAAGTGACACCGCGGCATTAAGGATGGGTGAAAGAATACGCAGGATACGTATTGCTCTTAATATGTCACAAACCGAATTGGGAGCCAGAGTCGGATTGAGCGCTGACAGAGTACAGAAGTACGAGAACGGCTTCAGAAAACCCAGAGAGGATATGTTAAATAAGATCGCGGATGCTCTTGGTGTGGAAACGATGGCTCTGACAGATCCGATAGTGACAACTCCCATAGGTGTCATGTATGCACTGTTTGAAATGGAAAAGGCGTATAATGCAGTTGTCAGAAAGACAGATAGGGGATTTGAGATGTCATTTGCCGGCACAAACAGTTTATCCGGCACAAATTCCGGCACTTATGCATGTGGCACAAGTTCCGGCACAAATATATATGGCACAGAACAAGGAAACCTATATGGCAGTGACAGTATTGATGATTATATCCTTGAATGGACTTTGGAGCGCAATCATATAGAGGAAAAACTGAGGGATGCATCTTCTGACGAAGAAAAGAATAATATTATCCTGGAGTATGATATGTGGAAATGGACGTTTCCGAGATCTGTATCGGAAAAGATAGATACGGAAAAAAGGAAGAAACTTCTTAAGGAAAAGATAGAGTTATTGCAGTTCGAACTGTCAAAGCTGTTGTAGCAGAAGCGATGCTCCTGATAAAACCCTAAAAAAATATATATGCATGAAATAGAGAAAAACAAAGTATATTTTTGAAATGTGATGAGAAATCTTTATGACAAGTTACTGTCAAGTGAACTAAAAGTTTAGATGCTTAAGCATGTTCCGATTATGTTCCGAAAGCTGAAAAAACATGATAAGAACAGTAAAAAGTGTTATAATATAATCAAAGGAAGATTATTATTCAAGCAGATGGATGATAACAAATCGTGCCGATAGTGTAATGATTATGAGTACAGATATGATTTTGGAAGATACCGTGAGCGAAGAGAACAGAATATTGCAGACCGTGATCGATAATTTGCGGAAACCACAGTTTGCTACGATATCTGAAGATATAGTAGTTGATTATATATTTGAGTATAGCAAAAAGCTTTTGAGCTATGCAATGACAAAACACGGATCCAAAGAAATGGCATACGCGATAAATCTGAATACTCTTGATTTTATAGGAGCTGAATTTGGAACATCTAAATCCGTTAATATAGCTTCGTTGGTTGATAGAATTGATGATTCGGAATGCATTTTCATTGTTCTGCATAATCATCCTAGTGACGGCCCATTTTCAGCGAGAGATCTGAATACATTTTTCATAACCCCCAATATGGCTGTTTTAATGGTTATTGGAAATAAAGGATCTATATATACGATAGAAAAAACGGAACGGGAGTTAATAGATGACAATTATATGGAGATTAAAAAGGCTCTGATAGCCTATCGTCAGAAAGAAGTGCCTTTTGACGAAACAGTTAAAGAACTTGAGAAGTATGGGATAATATACAGAAGTTTATGAAAGGAGGCAGCTTATGAAAACAGTATTAGTTGAGAAACCTGAATTGGATAAACCATTGATATATACATACACTGTTTCCGGAGAGGATATGGAACGATTCAGGAGGAAGAAGCAGCGGGCAAAAGAACTTGGTATAAATCTGTTTGTTTTGGACGAGGACGATATTCCTGAAGAGTTAATGGAACTTGAATATTATATTATAGACAATTATCTGGATATGGATCTGGATGTACCGGAAGATATAAAGGAAAGGTATATGGAATTAAAAAAACTGCTTTCAGACAATTAACACTGATTAGAAGTACAGCAAAGATCAATATACAGTGATAAGGTTTTTTTCATCTTATCAAAATTTGTATAACGAGGCAGACGTAGTAGGAAATCAGCCACTCAATATGGGGTGACTGATTTCGCTTCAGAGTTTTTCTTTTCATCTCTTCCGGCATTGAAAGCAGTGATGGCATTGTTGATGTCACCGAGCATTTCCTGTTCCCGGAACTCGGTCATCTCCTAAGTCCTGAGTTTCCCGTGAGTGCAGCAGCACCGGCAGATCATGTGGTATGCATTGGCCTGCCGGATGTCATATGTCCTGTCACCGGCATATCACCGCTTATATTCCTTTATAAGTATTGACCGAAAAATCAAACCGTTATACAATATTTTTGTTGAAAATAACGGTTTTTCTCTTATACAACGGAGGTACCTGATATGCTTTTGGTCGGCAACGGAATGCTCATCACAAGAGATGAGGAAAAACCCTGGTTTAAGGACGGAGCTGTGGTGATCGACGGTGACACAGTCTTAGAAGCCGGGGATCATAAGGAGCTCAGGAAAAAGTACCCGGATGCGGAGTTTCTTGACGCAAAAGGCGGAGTCATCATGCCCGGGTTTATCAACGCCCATACCCATATATACTCGGGACTGGCGCGCGGTCTTTCGATTACTGGGAACAACCCGACCAATTTCCTCGAGGTGCTCGAAGGAATGTGGTGGGCAATAGACAGAAAGCTTACCCTGGACCGTACTAAGGCAAGCGCATACGCCACCGTCCTTGACTGCATAAGGGACGGCGTGACCACGATATTTGACCACCACGCAAGCTTTTGCGAGATCCCGGGTTCCCTTTTTGCGATCAAAGACGTGGTTAAGGAGATCGGGATACGTTCCTGTCTCTGCTACGAAGTCTCGGAACGGGACGGGGAGGAAAAGACAGAGCAGGGAATAAGGGAAAATGCCGATTTTGCCAGATGGGCAAAGGATGAGGACGATCCCATGATAAAGGCCATGTTCGGAGGCCATGCGCTGTTTACCATTTCCGATAAGACCTTTGAAAAGATGGTTGAGGCAAATAACGGCATGACGGGCTTTCACATCCATGTCGCCGAGGGCATGAATGATGTGTATGACAGTCTGAGGAATTACGGCTGCCGTCCCGTAAACCGCCTTCTCTATAACGGGATTCTCGGTGAAAAGACACTTCTCGGGCACTGTATACACATAAGCCCCGCAGAGATGGACATCCTTAAGGAAACAGGGACCATGACGGTAAACAACCCCGAATCCAATATGGGCAACGCCGTCGGCTGCGCCCCCGTGCTTCAGATGATGAAAAAGGGCATAACCGTAGGGATGGGAACAGACGCCTATACCCACGATATGCTCGAAAGCCTTAAGGTTTTCCTTATAATCCAGCGGCATAACGCCGCCCTTCCGAACGTCGCTTGGGGCGAAGGCGTAAAAATGCTGTTTGACAATAACCGGGTCATCGCGGAAAAATACTTCGGACGGCCTCTGGGGATCATAAAAGCGGGCGCCGCCGCTGACCTCATCGTGATGGATTACAAGCCGTTCACTCCTTTCTCTAACGAAAACATCGACGGCCACATGATATTCGGTATGATGGGCAGGAGCTGTAAGACCACGATAATAAACGGAAAGGTACTGTATAAGGACCGCGAATTTACAGGTATTGATGAGGAAAAGATAAACGCCTTTATTATGGAGCAGAGCAAAGGGCTCTGGAGAGACCTTAACCACAGGGAATATTAAGGATGCGATATTTCATGGCCAACGGCCCATTTCAGCAGAGGAGGTTGTTATGAGCGATATTATGAGACCCATGTCCTTCGGACATCTTATGGAATGGATACTTGACGAGCACGAGCGGTACGGAAGCATATTCGGCGTCAGGCATTTTGTCAGATATGACGGAAAAGATGCAATGCCGATCTTTGATGAAACAATAGAATCGCCCTTCGGCCCCGCCGCTGGGCCCAACACACAGTTAGCGCAGAATATTATAGCTTCCTATGCAGCAGGCTCCAGATTCTTTGAGCTTAAGACCGTACAGATCATGGACGGCGCGGAACTGTCAAAGTGCATAAGCAAGCCCTGTATCACTGCAGCCGACGAATGCTATAACTGCGAATGGTCGACGGAGCTTACGGTTCCCGAGGCATGCGCCGAATATATCCATGCCTATGTGGCCTGCAAGCTTTTAGCAAAAGAATTCGGTTTCGGGGATCCTGACGCCTTCGTCTTCAACATGTCAGTCGGATATGACCTTGAAGGCATAAAATCGGAAAAGATAAACACCTACATCGACAACATGAAGGATGCCGGCAATACGGAGGCCTTTAAAGAGGCGACAGAATGGGCTCTTTTAAACCTCGGCAGATTTAAGAATGTCGACGAAGCCTTCGTAAAAGGCATCTCTCCAAACATTTCGAACTCGATCACGGAATCGACGCTGCACGGCTGTCCTCCCGACGAAATAGAAAGGATCGCAACCTACCTTTTAACCGAAAAGAAACTGCATACATATATCAAATGCAACCCCACTCTCTTAGGCTATGACTATGCAAGAAAGCGGCTTGACAGCCTGGGCTTTGATTATATAGCCTTTGACGACCATCATTTCAATGAAGATCTTAAATGGGCGGATGCAGTTCCGATGCTTAAAAGGCTTGCCATCTTGGCAAAGGAAAACGGGCTTGAATTCGGAGTCAAGCTTTCGAACACCTTCCCCGTGGACGTAAAGGCCGGAGAGCTTCCGAGCGAAGAAATGTACATGGCAGGACGCTCGCTCTTCCCTCTCACCGTTCACATGGCACGGCTCATCTCCGATGAGTTTGAGGGCAGGCTCCGTATCTCCTATTCCGGCGGCGCAGTGCTCCAGAATATTGACAGGCTGTATCAGGCCGGCATCTGGCCGGTCACCATGGCAACGAATATACTTAAGCCCGGCGGCTACGAAAGGTTTGCACAGATCGGGGACGCCCTGAAAAAGAACGCCCCCTCTCCTTTTACGGGTATAGACCTTAACCGTCTGCATAAGCTTGATGAGGATGTCATAAACGATCCGTTATATAAAAAGAGCATAAAGCCTCTTCCCGACAGACATCTGGGTAAGAAGCTTCCTCTCTTCTCCTGTTTTACATCGCCCTGCAGCGAAGGCTGTCCGATAAACCAGGACATACCGGCTTACCTCAGGGCTATGGAGGAAAGGGATCCGGAGAAAGCATTCCGTATCATCATAGAAAAAAACGCCCTGCCCTTCATTACAGGAACCATCTGTCCCCATCACTGCGGCGACAAATGCATGCGCAATTACTATGAGGAAAGCCTGCATATCAGGGAGACAAAGCTTGAAGCGGCAAAGGAAGCATATGAAAAGGTCCTTCCTTTGCTCAAAGCTTCCTTAACTCCCGGGAAAGAGCCTGTCTGCAGCGATGCCCGGGAAGGCTCGGACGGTAAATGTACGGAAAAAAAGGCCGCTATCGTCGGAGGCGGTCCCGCTGGCCTTGCAGCCGCGTATTTCCTTTCAAGGGCCGGGATATCCGTTACCATATTCGAAAAAAGAGAAAGCCTCGGCGGGATCGTGCGCCACACTATCCCGGGATTCAGAATAGATGAGGCTTCCGTTGATAAAGACATTTCCCTCTGCCTTGCCTACGGCGCCGGGGTTAAAACCGGCACGGAAATAACCTCGGTCAGGGAATTAAAGGAGCAGGGCTTTACAGATGTAATCCTCTGCGTCGGCGCCTGGAAGCCGGGGGATGTCCATCTTAAATACGGAGAAGCTTTAGACGCTGTTGACTTTCTTACAGAAGCAAAGTCCGGACCCGGTTCGGTAAGCCTCGGAACGGACGTTATCGTTCTCGGAGGCGGAAACACGGCCATGGATACCGCCAGAGCCGCAAAACGGATAAGGGGCGTTAAGAACGTAAGGCTCGTTTACAGAAGGACCAGGCGCTATATGCCGGCTGACGAGGAAGAGCTCAATGCCGCATTGCAGGACGGCGTGGAATTCATGGAGCTTTTAGCCCCCATAGGCTTCAAGGACGGCGTACTGTCGTGCTCCGTAATGGAGCTTGGGGAGGCCGACGCTTCCGGACGCCGCGCCCCCGTTGATACCGGACGCACGGTGGAGATCCCTGCGGATACCGTAATAGCCGCCGTCGGAGAATCGGTGGATACAGGTCTTTACGAGGAAGCAGGTATAAAACTCGATCAAAAGGGAAGGCCCGTTACGGATGAAAACATGCTCACAAGCGTACAGGGAGTCTACGCTGCAGGCGACGGCAGACGCGGGCCCGCAACCGTTGTCGAGGCGGTCTCCGATGCCGCAAAGGCCGCAAAAGCCATTGCAGGCATAAGCTTTGACAAATACGAATGTGAAAACGCCGCAGACGATACAGAGCCCTTGCTTGAGAAGAAAGGGGTCATCTGCACCGATACTTCCGCTACTCCTGACAGAAGATGCCTGGGATGTCCCGCTGTCTGCGCTGTGTGTGCGGATGTATGCCCCAACAGGGCAAACATATATATAAATGTCCCCGGAAAATGCAGCCCGCAGATACTCCATGTTGACCGGATGTGCAACGAATGCGGAAACTGTGAGGTGTTCTGCCCGTATGACGGCGCCCCCTACAGGGATAAGTTCACCCTCTTCTGTAACAGGGAAGACTTTGACAACAGCACAAACGACGGATTTATGGTGCTCGGAAACGACAGCTTCCTTCTGCGGCTTGACGGAAAAGAGGAAAATGCGGATATGGCCGCGGCCGAAAAGATCTCGACGGAAGCGGCGGCCATAATAAAGGCAGTCTTAAACGAGTATCCGTATTTACTGTAGTTTTTGCGGTAACGGATCTGTGCGCAGAAAAAGGGCTGATCTCCGCTTCGTTCGTTACTGAACGCGTGCCGCCGGCACGCAGCAGCCCCGAGCATTTAGCTCGGGAAACACTTTAATCAGCGTTTCCCTTATTAAATAAAGTGATATCAAGCGTGGTTCCGTGCTTCGCACTTTCACCACGCTCCCCAATATTCGCAATCCGTGGGGCCCCTTCCCCACTTCTTGCTCATATTGCGGCGGGTCATAAAACCTTTCACCCAATGGCAAGCAAGCTCGCCATTGGGTTCAGGCTTTTGACCCTGATATCTATAAATATATGAAAGGATAAAAAAAATGGAAAAGATCAAATGGGTCTTAAATAAGATGCCGAAAAGCGATGACGGATGGCTGTCTGTCATGTCAGCGGAAAACGTGGATAAAGCATTTAGATTTCATAAAGGCTTTCCCCAGTACAGTGTAACGCCCCTTTCGGAGCTTAAGGGCATTGCGGACTATCTGGGACTTGCATCCGTCTTCGTAAAGGACGAGAGCTACCGGTTCGGGCTTAATGCCTTTAAGGTCCTGGGAGGCTCCTTTGCCATGGCGAAATATATCGCAAAGGAAACCGGAAAGGATGTTTCCGAAATGACCTATGACTACCTTACGGGGGATGAGCTTAAGAAGGACTTCGGGCAGGCCACCTTCTTTACCGCTACCGACGGGAACCACGGACGGGGCGTGGCCTGGGCGGCGGCAAGGCTTAAGCAGAAGGCCGTGGTCCATATGCCCAAGGGCAGCACAAAGGCCAGGTTTGACAATATCGCAAAGGAGGGGGCAAAGGTCACCATAGAGGAGCTCAACTATGATGACTGCGTCCGTCTTGCGGCCAGGGAAGCTTCCGAAACGGAACATGGGGTGATCGTCCAGGACACAGCATGGGAAGGCTATGAGGAGATCCCGTCCTGGATCATGCAGGGATACGGAAGCATGGCAAAGGAAGCCTCCGAGGGGTTAAAGGCGGCCGGTACGGACCGTCCGACCCATGTCTTTGTACAGGCCGGGGTCGGGAGCTTAGCGGGTGCCGTAGTCGGATATTTTTCAAACCTCTACCCCGATAACCCTCCGAAATTTATCATAATGGAGGCCGATGCGGCAGCCTGTCTCTATAAGGGAGCTCTGGCGGGCGACGGAAATCCCCGCATCGTAGACGGCGATCTTCTGACCATCATGGCAGGTCTTGCCTGCGGAGAGCCCAACACTATCGGCTGGGATATCCTGAGAAATCACGCTGACGCATTCCTCTCCTGCCCCGACCACGTCGCGGCTAAGGGGATGAGGATGCTCTCCGCCCCCATAAAGGGCGACCCTAGGGTAATAAGCGGGGAATCCGGAGCCGTCGGGATGGGTGTTCTTGAGAGCATCATGAGGTCAGAGGAATACAGGGAGCTTAAGGAGGAGCTTGAGCTTAACAGGGATTCGAAAGTGCTGATGTTCTCTACCGAGGGGGATACCGATCCTGAAAGATATAAAAAGATCGTCTGGGACGGGGAGAATGGTTGAATTAAGTTTTCAGAAGGCGAAAATGTCTGTCAGGATCATTTCCGCCGGTCAGACTGTCAATTCATAAAACAGAAACAGGCAAAAAGAAAGGAGTGTAGAATGTCACTGGATTTTGAGAAAATCAAGGAGGCTGCGGAAGGCTACAGAAAGGATATGTGCGCCTTTCTCAGGGCCATGATCTCGCTTCCGAGCGAAAGCTGCGAGGAAAAGGAGGTCGCCGAATGCATCAAAGCGGAAATGGAGAAGCTCGGCTTTGACAAAGCAGAGATCGACGGTCTCGGAAACGTCATCGGATGGATAGGCGACGGCGATAAGATAATAGCAATAGACGGACACATTGACACGGTGGGCATAGGAAACCGTGACAACTGGGACCATGATCCCTATGAAGGCTATGAGACCGACGAGATAATCTACGGAAGAGGCGGCTCCGATCAGGAGGGCGGCGTATGCAGCGCCGTATACAGCGCAAAGATCATGAAGGATCTGGATCTTATCCCGAAGGGCTATAAGATAATGATCGTCGGCTCCGTTCAGGAGGAGGACTGCGACGGGATGTGCTGGCAGTACATCTACAATAAAGAAAACATCCGCCCCGAATTCGTCATCTCGACAGAGCCTACCGACGGCGGGATCTACCGGGGCCACAGGGGAAGGATGGAGATAAGGGTTGATGTCAAGGGCGTTTCCTGCCATGGCTCCGCTCCCGAAAGAGGAGACAACGCCATCTATAAGATGGCGGACATCATAGCGGACGTAAGGGCCTTAAACAATAACGGATGCGATGAGAGCACCGATATCAAAGGCCTTGTGAAAATGTTAAGCCCCAAATACAATCCGGATCACTTTGAGGACGCCCGCTTCCTCGGAAGAGGCACCTGCACGGTGTCCCAGATCTTCTATACCTCGCCGAGCCGCTGCGCGGTAGCGGACAGCTGCGCCATCTCCGTCGACAGACGAATGACGGCCGGTGAGACCTGGGAGTCCTGCCTTAACGAAATACGTGAGCTTCCGAGCGTTAAGAAATACGGGGATGATGTGGAGGTTTCCATGTATATGTACGACCGTCCCTCATGGACCGGAGAGGTCTATGAAACCGAGTGTTACTTCCCCACCTGGATCAACAAGGAAAACGCCGCGCATGTCAAGGCGCTCTACGACGCGCATAAGGCGCTCTACGGAGAACACAGGATGGGACCGGACTGCACAAAGGAGTTAAGGAACCGCCCTCTCATAGACAAATGGACCTTCTCAACCAACTGCGTATCGATCCAGGGCCGCTACGGCATCCCCTGCGTGGGCTTCGGACCGGGAGCCGAGAGCCAGGCTCACGCGCCCAACGAGATCACCTATAAGGATGACCTTGTAAGATGCGCCGCCGTATATGTCGCGGCCGTCAATCTCTATGACGAAAGCGCAAAGACCGATGACGTGACCCAGTTCCGCGCAGGAAAGACCAATAACGACATTAAATGATGCCAGGGGCAAAACCCCTTTCAACAGAGGAGGAAAGAACTATGAGCAACATAAAGGAATTTACCGACAGGCTTGATAAGCTTAATTTCAAAGACATGTATGAAGGGAACTTTTTCCTGACTTGGGAAAAGACCGATGATGAGATCGCCGCGGTATTTACTGTCGCCGATGCGCTCAGACATTTAAGGGAAAACAATATTTCCGCGAAAATATTCGACTCAGGTCTCGGGATCTCCCTTTTCAGGGACAACTCCACAAGAACCCGTTTTTCCTTCGCGTCGGCCTGTAATCTTCTCGGGCTTGAGGTTCAGGATCTTGACGAAGGCAAGAGCCAGATAGCCCATGGCGAGACCGTCCGCGAAACCGCCAACATGATCTCCTTCATGGCCGACGTCATCGGCATACGAGACGATATGTACATCGGAAAAGGCAACAAATACATGCATGACGTCGTAGACGCGGTAACCGAAGGCTATAAGGAAGGGGTTCTTGAGCAGAAGCCGACCTTAGTGAACCTGCAGTGCGATATCGACCATCCTACCCAGTGCATGGCTGACATGCTCCACATCATCCATACCTTCGGCGGTGTAGAAAATCTTAAGGGCAAAAAGGTTGCCATGACCTGGGCATATTCACCAAGCTACGGCAAGCCTCTCTCTGTCCCGCAGGGAGTCATCGGGCTCATGACGCGTTTCGGGATGGACGTTACCCTTGCTCATCCGGACGGTTATGACGTAATGAAGGATGTCGAAAAAGTGGCTGAAAAGAATGCAGCCGCCTCAGGCGGAAGCTTTTCAAAGACCAATTCCATGGCAGAAGCCTTTAAGGACGCGGATATCGTATATCCGAAGAGCTGGGCACCGTACGCCGCGATGGAAAAAAGGACCGACCTTTACGCAAACGGGGACGACGAGGGGATCAAAGCCCTCGAAAAGGAGCTTCTTAAGCAGAATGCAGAGCATAAGGACTGGTGCTGCACTGAAGAGCTTATGAAGACCACTAAGGACAGAAAGGCTCTGTATCTCCACTGCCTGCCCGCCGATATAAACGATGTTTCCTGTAAGGACGGTGAGGTCGCGGCATCCGTATTTGACCGCTACCGCACACCTCTTTATAAGCAGGCAAGCTTCAAGCCATACATAATAGCCGCCATGATATTCCTTGCCAAGGTAAAGGATCCCCAGGCGACCTTAAAGGCTCTCGAAGAAAGGAACGTTCCTAGGCATTTCCGGTAGGAAATCTTTTTCTTTAAAGAAAGCGTGTGATCATGGGAAAAAGAATAGTTATCGCCCTGGGCGGAAACGCCCTCGGCAAAAATCTTCCTGAACAGATGGCCGCAGTCAAGAAGACTGCCGCCGCCATAGCCGATCTTGTGGAGGATCATCATGAGGTGGTTATAGTCCACGGGAACGGTCCGCAGGTTGGCATGATACAGCATGCCATGACCCTGCTTACAAGGGACGAACCGGAGAAATACGGCTACACCCCTCTCTCGGTATGCGTTGCGCTGAGCCAGGGCTATATCGGGTATGACCTTCAAAACTCCTTAAAGGAGGAGCTTCTTGACCGTGGGATAAGAAAAGAGTGCGCCACCGTGCTTACCCAGGTTGAGGTTGATCTTAACGACCCGGCCTTTAAAAACCCCACAAAACCGATCGGCTCGTTCATGACAAAGGAAGAGGCCGAAGCCCTTTCCGAAAAACAGGGGCTTACGGTAGCAGAGGATGCGGGAAGAGGCTACAGGCAGGTCGTTTCGTCCCCGAAGCCCAAGGCTATCATAGAGCTTGAGACAATACGCTCGCTTATGGAAACAGACCACATAGTCATAGCCTGCGGAGGCGGAGGGATCCCCGTTTATCACACGACGGAGCATCACCTGAAAGGTGCCGCCGCCGTAATAGACAAGGATTTTGCGGCGGAATGTCTTGCTGAAGCTCTTGACGCTGATTTCCTCATCATACTTACGGCTGTGGAAAAGGTGGCTTTACACTTCGGCAAACCGGACGTCGAGTGGCTTTCAGACCTTACTCCCGAAGAAGCGAAAAAATACATGGAAGACGGAGAATTCGCTCCGGGCTCCATGCTTCCGAAGGTAGAAGCCGCCGTAAAGTTTGCCGAATCAGGCAAGGGCAGGAAAGCACTGATCACGCTTTTAGAGAAGGCAAGAGACGGAATATCCGGCAAAACGGGGACGCTGATAACAGCGGATCCTGAACCCTGAGTATCAAATATCATCATTTATTAAGAAAAGAGGAGGAACATCATGAACCAGGCAATCCATACAGAAAACGCCCCTGCCGCTATCGGCCCGTATTCACAGGCGATAAAGGCGGAAAACACCATCTATGTGTCGGGACAGCTTCCCGTAGATCCCGCCACCGGGGAATTTGCGGGCGACGACATAAAGACCCAGACCAGGCAGAGTCTTGAAAATATCAAAAACATCCTTGAGAAAGCAGGCGCAGGAATGGAGAACGTGGTAAAGACCACGGTCCTTTTAGCAGACATAGGCGATTTTGCCGCCATGAACGAGGTTTACGCCACCTTCTTTAAAGAACCCTTCCCTGCCAGAGCGGCATTTCAGGTTGCGGCAGTTCCGAAGGGGGCGAAGGTAGAGATCGAAGCGGTCGCAGTGATCTGACAGACATTATCCTGCTGACGGACGAGGTTTACGTTGCAAGCTGACGGTTTACCCTCGTCCGTCATTCTTTTGTCCTGAGCAAGGCATTTTTACATGAATTCCATAATATGAGGCGGACAGTATCTATGGCAAAAATAATAATAAAGAACGGAACAGTTGTAAGCGATACCGAATTAAGAAAAGCGGATATCCTGACGGACGGCGAAGTGATACAGGCTGTAGGGCCTGACATATCCGACGGTGACGCAGAGATCATGGACGCGGAAGGAAAGCTTATTATCCCCGGGGCGATCGACGTCCATACCCATATGGATCTGGATGTCGGCTTTGACCGGGCATGTGACACCTTTTACAGCGGAACCGTAGCTGCAGCCTGCGGAGGCACCACTACCATCATAGACCACATGGCTTTCGGTCCGGAAGGGGCCTATCCCTGGCTTCAGGTCAAAGAGTATCACCGGCTCGCTGACGGAGAATCCGTTATCGACTACGGCTTTCACGGAGTTTTGCAGGACAGGGCTGACGAAAGGGTTCTCTCCGAAATGAAGGAGATATCCGAAAAAGAAGGGATTACAAGCTTTAAGCTTTACCTTACCTATGACAGGATGCTTAAGGACAGGGATGTGTTTGCGGTGATGAACGCCGCAAAAAAAGACGGCATTCTGATAACCGTGCACTGTGAAAACGACGGGATGGTAAATTACCTCAGAGACCGTTTCGGAAATGAAGGGAAGCTTTCAGCAGAATACCACCCAAAGAGCAGGCCCGCTCTGGCAGAAGCCGAAGCGGTAAACCGGATGCTTTATATGGCTCAGTGCGCAGGAGAAGCTCCTCTGTATATAGTGCACCTTTCAAGCGAAGCCGGGCTCAGGGAGGTCGTACGCGCAAGGGAATCCGGCATGAAGCATTTCGGTGTCGAGACCTGTACCCAGTATCTTCTTTTAGATGAAACGCTTTATAATGATCCGACGGAGGGGCTTAAAGCTGTCATGTCGCCTCCGCTTCGAACCGGTGCAGACAGAACGGCCCTCTGGGGTGCTTTAAAAGACGGGCTTATCGACACTGTCGCCACGGACCACTGCCCTTTCACATTCAAAAAGCAGAAGCAGCGGGGAGCAGCGGATTTCCGCCTCTGCCCCAACGGAGCTCCCGGCGTCGAGGAACGCCTTATCCTTATGTACAGCGAGGGCTGCGTTAAAGAGAAAATAACTCTCCCCCAGCTTGTAAAGTACCTCTGCACAAACCCTGCAAAGATCTTCGGTCTCTATCCCGGAAAGGGAATAATAAAACCGGGTTCGGATGCGGACATCGTAATATTGGATCCCGGGGCAAAAGGTGTTCTGACCCATAAAAACCTCCACGGAAACGCTGACTACACCTGCTATGAAGGCTTTCCCATAACGGGACGCATAGAAGCGGTTATGCAGCGCGGACGCGTTATCGTACGGGACAACGAATTCCTGGGCGCAAAGGGCGACGGACGTTATCTTAAGAGAGGTATCTCTTCCCTTTGCTGACTTCACCTGTAACAAACAAAAGCATGTCCGATAAAGGACATGCTTCTGTTTGTGTTAACTGTTATTGGTATTTATCTTTTCTCTGATATTCCGGGGCCATAGAAAGAACCGTAAAGAAACTCCTTCTGTTCCCTCTCCTGCAATGCATTCAAAGAATATAATATGCCTCAGGAACGAATCCTTCTTATCAGAAATATTATAACATATCTTATATAACTGAGGACAGCACATTACAAATTCCGACAGCGTGCAACAAAATGACATCCGCCAAAAACATGCAGCAAAGCCAACTTATTTATGCCGTACTCAGCCCGTCCTCTGGGAAATTCCCTTGATGCTGTCAAGAGCCCAGTCTTCGTTCACTACGGTCACAACAGAATCGCAGTAAGGGCATCTGGCCGTCTGGTTTATGTTAAGAGGCGCTCCGCAGTTAGGGCATGCGACATTCCTCATCTCTCCGGCCTTTTCGGTAATTACCCCGCTCTTCCTGCAGAGATCCCATTCATATACCATGAACTTCTCCCTGTTCTTATCACCGGAAATAACCTTGCCCGTAGCATCCTCAACCTCATAGGAAACAAACCTCGCCCTGAGCCTTACGATCATATGGTCAAGGCCGTTACTCTGGTAATATCCCCTTGGCGTAACCTCAAGCACGGCAATGCGCTCTGTATAAGGCGTGGTATGGTTCTTTCGCTTCCGGTCAAGCTGCCTGTCCATCTGATTCCAGAAAGCATCCGTCATATAAGGCTTCACGCTCTCTATATCCCTGTTCTGCCACTCCTCCTGCATCTTTACGAAGAGATTTGAAAGATTCTCCTTAAACTCCGCCTCGTTAAAGTTCGGATCAAGCTCTTTATACTTTGTCACGGGCGTCAGACTGCTGTCCGGAGTCTCGGACGCACCCGCGGGACGTGGGCCGTTTCCTCTTCCTCCGCCTTTCTTTCCGCCGCCTTTCCCGTTTTTGCCTACCAGAATGATTATGATGATGATGGTAACAAAAATAGTCATGGGCCAGGAGACCTCTGAGTCATCTGACGAGCTTCCGCTGTAATAATAATCATCGTCATCGTCATCATCCCAGCTGCTTCCCCAGTCGCTGTCGCTTCCCCAGTCGTCTCCTCCGCCGTAATCCGTATCTCCGGAAAAATCCCCGAAGTCAGCTCTTATCGTAACAGGCTCCGCGATCACAGAAAGCGATACCATCAGCAAAAGCACCGCTAACATTCTCTTCATTACCCTTTTAATATTTCTTCTCATCATTCAGTTTCCCTATCCGTGCCAATGATTTTTTCAGCTGTCAGACCCAAACCTCACCAGCTTAAATATAAGCGTATACACGATGTCCCTTAAAAAATGCCTTATCAGAAAAACCACATGGATACCAAGGCAGGCACCCCGTAAGCTCTTAAAGATCAGATATCCGCATATGGCGCCCAGCGGAAGGAAGATGACCCCTGCGGTAAAAGCAAGGGTTCCGGTAAAATACTGGGCGATAAACGCGACAAGCGCAATGATCGTAACGGCATACAGTAGTTTGTCCATTCCCGTAACGAAACCGACAACGCCTATAATCCCGAGAGCAAGGTAGAAAATGTAACAGAAGCGGAACAGCACCAGGGCCGCCCGCCCCATTCCCTCTTCGGTTTTGGTGGCGGCTTCCTCATCCACGGGATGCCTGCTGTTCTTATCAATTACAGCTCCGCACCCCGGACATATAAGATCGGCTGTCCCCGAAACGGCTGTCGGGGGAAATTCATAATCCTTCCTGCAGTTTACACAGTATCTCAGCATTTTCCCATCCCTTATATTCAAATCCTAAGGAAAAACTGATTACATCAGTTTTTCCTTAGATGCTCCGCAGGATCAATTCGACATTTGTATACAAATGTCGAATAAATGCGCACGGATTTTCAGCGGAAACTGGCACAGTAATGCAAAAGCCCTTTTTTTTCATGGCATCATAACGTTCCTTACAATCACCGCAGATCATTACTAATCCGAAAACAGTTTCCTCTTACGCTCTATCATCTCATCGATCCGCTCAATATACAGTCCCGGATCCTTGACGTTATCGCATCTTTCGATAAGGCCTGTCGGCTCTCCCGTGACTTTGTCAAAGCTTACCTTCTTTGTAACGGTCCCGGCACCCAGCGCAACAATATCCTGCACCTCTTCCATCATGAGGATGTTATATACACCGTATTTTCCGGGAGCTGCATACCCGACGTTTTCGAGGTTCCCGGCCATGTTCTTCTGCCTGTAAAGATAATACGGCAAAAGCCCCATCCCTCTGAGACTGTTATCCGCAAGCTCCATCATCTCCGGAGTGTTTATGCTTTTTATATCCTCATGCTCCCTTAAGAATTCCGCCATGCCGGCCGCCCTTTTAAGAGCCATGGAATGCACGGTCACGGAATCCGGAGCAAGCTTCCCGGTCTCCTCAAAGGTATGCCTGACCATAGGCAGGTCTTCGCCCGGAAGCCCGAGGATAAGATCCATGTTTATATTGTCAAACCCCGCTTCCCTTGCCATACGGAAGCTTTCCGTAAACTGCGCTACCGTGTGCCTTCTTCCGATGAGCCTTAAGGTTTCCCCGTTCATGGTCTGTGGGTTTATCGATATCCTCGTTACCCCGATGTCCTTAAGCACCGAAAGCTTTTCGGCGGTTATGCTGTCAGGGCGTCCCGCTTCTACGGAAAATTCCTGTACGCTTCCCATGTCAAAGTTTTCGGAAAGCGCCCCGAAAAGACCGGACAGTTCATAATGACTCAGAGTCGTGGGAGTGCCTCCTCCTATGTA
>JAIKXO010000152.1 GCA_024684065.1 Lachnospiraceae bacterium | reverse complement strand
GTTACATCCGTAAGGAAGATCGGCGAAGCCGCTATTGTCTTCCTGGAAAAGATCTTACTGCTGGTCCTTTCAAGGTTCTTTACAAAGGCAATCAGAGGACTGTCCTCTTTATCAAGCTTTGCGGTCTTCGTAAGATCCACTATCGCTTCTACATATTTCTCTCCGTTGGCGGTCTTTGTGGATTCGCACCATTCAACGGTATCCGTGATCACAGGCCCTGTCTCGACATCGGCCGCCTGGTTGCCGTTTGCGTCCTCCGCGGCCGCATTGACCTCCTTCTCGGTCTTTATCTCATCCTTAATATTTGCAATAACCTTATATTCGACGGTAGCCTTTACCGAGCAGGTCTGATGGCTGTCCGGAAGCACATAGCCCGCCAGGCTGTCGCTAGGGTTTATGGCTACGCTGTAGTCTCCGGCGGAAAGCCCGGTCAGATGAATGATCCCGTCCTCGTCGTCATCCTCATCCGTCTCCTCATTTCCTTTGCCATCGGTAACGATAACGCTCCAGGGAACGTTCTTTACAAGAGTCTCGTCCTCGTCTACGAGCTTTATCTTAAGATCCTTTTCAACGGAAGAAAGCACCAGGGAAAGAGACTTAAGCTCCACCTCTTCCTCTTCGGGCTCCTCTGCGGCTTCCTGTATTTCCTCCTCGTAAACCTCATAGGGCGTCTCTTCGGTATCCGCTTCCACGATACTGTTTAATGAAGCCATGGCCAGAGCTTTTTTCTCCTGCCCTTTATACTCAGCATAAACGGAGGTAGTCCTTATCCCTGTTATAAGGATCACCACGGCCATTGCGATACAGACCCATGTAAGGACGGGAATCTTCTTAGGCTCGAAGCCGCCCCCTCCCGGGTTAGCGCCAGATCCATCCCTCCAGTCCGCAGATCTTTTCCTGAACTCGCTCGGCCCCTTCTTACTTTGTTCGTAAGCCCTGTCATAAGCCTCATAGATCTGCCTTACATTTGGAGATACGTTTTTATTTTCTTTTGACTTATATGCTTTTACAGCCTTCTCAAGCTCTTCCCCTACACGGTCTGAAGCACCGGAAGCAGCCTCGTTTCCGTTCGCATCCGAAAAAACGGCCTGTGCAGTGCCGGGAATCTTTCCCTGAGAAGCCAAAGGATTCGCCTGTGCCGTTTCCGAAATCCTCTCCGAAGGCGGATCCTGATGACCGGAAGCGTTTAAAGTCCTGTTTTTTGCATACTTTCCCTCGCTGAATTCCCTCTTTGACGCTTCGATAAAGAGCTCCTCATCCTGCATCAGGGTTGAGTTTATGATGCTCTCCTCGATCTCCCTGGTATTGAACTGCCAGGTTCCCGTATCTGAAACCAGGTCCCATTCGTAGCTGTCTTCTTCCAAGGCCTGACTGCCGTCCGGCTTTGATGTGTTTTCCTTAATATTATCTTTCCCCATTCTGACCCCTTAATTATTTTTGCCTTTACAGACAAGGTTTAAAGACAGGATTTATATCTGTGACCGATATAAACTGTGACCGTTCATAAGCTTTTTTACAGCATACCGCTGAAAAAACACTGAGCGGATCAGCGTTTTCCGGATAATTATAACACCAGTATCGATTTCAGGCAATCCATCTGTGAATATGAGGCATAATTGAAAAGTTTATTGTAATAAAGTATAATATGATGCGAGCATCCAAGATCCGCAAGGAGTTCAGGCATGTCCGATAAACCGTCCGGATCCCGGCAGAACAGCCGTTGATACACTTTGATAAAAACCGGCATTATTTACCGGGCCGGCAAATCGCAGTGTGACTGTGCCTGTGGCTCTTAACTTTATAAATACTGACTTCCAGGAAACCAATTTGTTATGAATTTATTTGAAGAAATCAAAAACAGGCAGAAAAAAATCGCCGTCATCGGCCTCGGTTATGTGGGGATGCCTATTGCGGTGGAATTTGCCGGAAAAACTGACGTTATAGGTTTTGATCTGAATAAGGAAAAGATCGCCCGCTACAAAAAAGGCATTGACCCTACGGGAGAGGTCGGGGATGAAGCCATTCTTAAAACATCCGTCGATTTTACGGATGATCCTTCAAGGCTAAAGGAAGCTTCCTTCTACATTATCGCAGTCCCTACTCCCGTAAATCAGGATAAGACGCCGGATCTCTATCCGGTCGAGTCGGCAAGCTCGATCCTGGGAAAAAATCTTTCAAAAAACTCAATAGTAGTCTATGAATCCACTGTATATCCGGGAGTCACCGAGGATATCTGCGTTCCGATCCTCGAAAAGGAATCGGGCCTTAAGTGCGGCATAGACTTCAAGGTCGGCTACTCACCGGAAAGGATCAATCCCGGCGATAAGAAGCACAGGCTTCCCAATATAAAAAAGATCGTTTCCGGGATGGATGAGGAGAGCCTTGGAACGATCGCGGAAGTCTATTCCCTTGTCATAGAGGCGGGCGTACACAGAGCAGGGTCAATAAAGGTTGCCGAGGCTGCAAAGGTTGTTGAGAATTCCCAGAGAGATATCAACATAGCCTTTATAAATGAGCTCGCCATGGCCTTTGACCGTATGGGTATCGATACAACGGAGGTTATCGATGCCATGGATACCAAGTGGAATGCCCTCGGCTTCAGACCGGGGCTTGTGGGTGGCCACTGTATAGGAGTCGATCCCTATTATTTTATTTATGAAGCGGAACGCTTAGGCTTCCATTCCCGTCTCATAACCTCCGGACGCCAGATCAATGACGGCATGCCCTCCTTTGTGGCGGAAAATATCATAAAACAGCTTGTGCTTACCGGAAAGAATGTCAGGGACTCAAAGGTCGTATTCTTCGGAGTCACCTTCAAGGAGAACTGCCCCGATGTCCGTAATTCCAAGGTCATAGATATTATCAGGCATCTTGAGGATTACGGGATATCTCCCGTCCTTATCGACTGCCGGGCTGACAGGGAAGAGTTTAAGATGGCCTATGGATACGAACTGTCGGATGAAAAGGATGCCTTCGACGCCGACTGTCTTGTTCTGTGCGTTGCTCACGATGATTACAGGGAAAGAACTTTTTCTTCCTGGAGCACATTCTTTAAGGGCGGAAATAATTCTGAAAAGGTCATTATAGATGTAAAATCAATGCTAAAAAAACGGGAGGTCCTTGATCAGGGCTATCTTTACTGGAGGCTTTAACCGGATGTCTGTTATTGTAAACGCTGACGATTTCGGGAAGAATAAAGATGTAAATAACGCTATTTGCGAAGCTTTTGAAAAGGGATATATAAACCATACGACCGTCATGGCCAATATGCCGTTTTCGCATGATGCCTTCCGGCTTGCGACGGAAAACGGCTTTCTTGAAAAAGTCGGCATCCATCTTAACCTTACCGAAGGATTTCCTCTTACCGATGCTATAAAAGGAAATCCGCTGATCTGTTCTCCTGACGGAAGCTTTAACGCGGCATTTTGCCATAATACTAAATACAGGCTTTACATGGACAGCCTGAGCATCTCCCAGATAAAAGAGGAACTTGATGCCCAGCTCGAAAGGTTTTTAAAACTTGGCTTTACCTCCCGCCATATTGATTCCCACCACCATGTGCATACCAATTATCCGGTTTACCTGGCTCTGAAGGGTTTATGCGGTAAGTATGATTTTTCCTATATAAGGCTGAGCCGCAACCTCTACAAAGGCGGGAACATCGCCAACAATATCTATAAAGCTCTTTATAACAGAAGCGTCAGGCGATTAT
Organism: Lachnospiraceae bacterium; assembly: GCA_024684065.1. The sequence goes on along the minus strand of JAIKXO010000152.1, from coordinate 9,741 downwards.
GCAGGGCGTCGGGAGGTTTGTTTGGCTCATACGACGATCTTATGGAATATACCGGTGGCGGGGAGGCCTCGGTTCAAAACCTCCTGTCCTCCCAAAACATAGAGATCATGTCGCACCCCATGTACAGAAACGGGGTCTTATGCGATACGGATCTCGATATGGTTAAGTATATGATCTTTAAAGATCATCTGAAGTGAATGCATTAAAAAAGCGATACCAATTTTACAGGACCCGGTTCTTTTTATGAAGATATCAAAAAAACAGCTTAATTATATGATCCCCATGCTCATCACACTTGCACTCTACACAGTGCTTCTGTGTGCCAGGCATATCTTTCCCTTCGGAAAAAATACCATAGATTATTACGATATGTCCCAGCAGACCATACCGCTTTACTATCATATCTATGATATGCTTCACGGAAAGACCGCATTTTTCTACAATTTCTATACCGCTCTCGGGATAAACATGTCCATGGTGACCTCGGGCTGCAGCGGCCTGAGCCTTTTTAATCTCTTCTTTTTATTTGTCCCCAGAAAATATCTGCTTGAAAGCATCTCACTGTTCCATCTGCTAAAGCTTTTGGGGATGACCTTTACCATGTTCTTTTACCTGGATCACAGATTCAGGTCACCCTATTTCTTCAGGGTTTTTCTTTCCGTTAACTATGCCTTCAGCGGTTTCGTCCTGATGCTTTATATGGAAAATAAATGGATGGATATAGCGGTACTCTTCCCGCTCATCATGTACTTTTATGACAGGATGATGCATGGAAGCAGGATCACGGGCTATGTCATAACCCTTTCCCTGACGCTTATCGAAAGCTTCTATTTAGGGTTTATGATACTGATCTTCATTTTCCTGTATACAGGCTTAAGGCTTCTGGCAGACAGGCTGTACCCTTCTTCAGAAAAAAAACCGGAAGGTGGGACAGAAGCCGGCAAACGCTCCGAAGGGATAGACCTGCTTCTTTCAAGGCCGCGCCCCAAAACCGCCAAAAAGCATCGGGTGTTCCTTTTAGAGCTGGGATTTTCTACCGTCCTTGCGATCATGCTCTCTTCCTTCATACTTGTTCCCCAGCTTACGCAGATCTTTGATTCGGCCCGCTTTTCAAATTCAGGCGCTTTCGGGGATTCTTTCCTTGACAGGTACAAGGGGATCCTTGAACAGACCGAACCGGCTTATACCACAAGATGGTGGACCCTTCTCAATATATCCTTCGCATCCTCCCTGATCTTTACCGGCCTTATCAGGGTATGGAAAAACAGGAAGCTTCGTTTTCTGACGATCGGGCTTATCATTATCGTTTCATCGGAACTCTTTATAGAGAGCATAAATCTGTTATGGCATTTTGGATCTTATATACATTATCCTATAAGAAACGGCTTTATGATAAACTTTAGCTTTGCTCTGCTTGCGTCGATGTTTGCAGAGAGAATGTTTAAGGAGGGAGAAGATCCCGGCTTTGAGAAAGCTTCTCTGGCAGGGCTTCTGGTCTCTGTTATCCTTTTTGCTGTTTTTGCCGGCCTTTACCTGCGGCATCCCGGAATGCAGCTGCGTTCGGTGTTCCATGTTACTGCCGCAATGATGCTGTTAAGCTTCCTTGGATATGCGGTGATCCTGCTATGGAAGAACGGAGCGCATTATTCTCTGGCCGTCATGATCCTTGGCACGGAGCTTCTCTGCTATGGATTCCTCATGTACGGAAAACCGACCTACGTCACCGGATACCTCGAGGAAAAGGAACAGAGCAATGAATTTATAAAGATCTGCAGGCAGCTTCGTGATAACTTCGATCTTTCCGGGAGCTTCCTCTACAGGATAAAGAATCCCGACGAATCTTTAAACGCCAACTACGGATTTGTGCTTGAGCGGCCGTCGCTCTCAAACTGGACCCATCTCGTACCTGACGCTCTTCTTAAGAGCTCCTCGGAATGGGGCTACAGTGTTCAGTTTACAAGGCTCCTTGATGCCGGAGGGACGGTCTTTACCGATGCCCTGATCGGGGTAAGGGATGTAATAAGCTGCCTCCCCCAGGATGAAGAGCTTTATGAAAAGGTCGGCTCCGCAGAGATCGTTATAGACAGCAAGACCGGCGAGACCATGGAATACGGCTATTACAAATGCAGATACACCCTGCCCTTCGGTGTGCCTGTCTACTCAAATGCCATGTTTGATTCAGAGCTTGAAAACAGAAATCCGGTAAGCCTCGCAAATCAGATGTACCGTTCCCTTACGGGCGCCGATACCGAATACGAGCAGGAGATCTCATCCTTCATCGTAAGGAACGGGTTGGTTACGGATGATGTCTCCGAGATCACTGTCGATGCCGTTACACCGACTGTAAAGCGTTATTTCCTGAATGCCTCTGTTTCCGGGAAAAAAGCTCTTTATTTCAACTCGCAGACCTACGATATGGAGGATATGAATATGACTGTAGCTGTCTCCTCAAAGGACGGGGAGCATGCCGTTCTGGTACCCTCCATTCAGGAGCCTTATAATATCAGCTATCCGGCTCATTTTAATAACAATGTTATTTATCTTGGAACCTTTGAAGATGAAACCGTTTCCATTACGGTAGATGTGGATATTGCAAAAGGACCGGATTATCCCGTAAATGTATTTGAGCTGGATCTTAATAAATTACGGCTTCTCTGCGACTCCTATAAGGATTATCCCGATGAACATATATCCGCCGGAAAGAAGAGCATCTCTTTCTCGGCCGATGTCTCGGAAGCCGCCGAAAGCTCCGTCATGCTGCTTCCGATCGCCTATGACGACGGATGGAGCCTGAAGGTCAACGGGAAGAAATCAGATATCCTGTATTCCTACAGCGGATTGTTCACGGCAGTTCCGCTCTACACCGGGCTGAATCGTTATGAGCTGACCTTTTTCCCTTCGGGAATGGGGCTCGGGATCATCATTTCCCTTCTGGGTCTTGCAGGCTTTGCCTCAATAATCATCATCAGGCGCCAGAAGATAGATATTATAGAAAAAGAGATCGTGGTTTTGAGCAAAGGCTCGGAGAAATGGCTGGTTCCCTTCTATATGGCGCTCTGGACCGCTGCCATTGTTCTTATGTATGTGGTGCCCGCTGTTTCAGCCGTTATCTTCAGGGCGGGAAACTGACTGCGCGTATATTCTGCATTTGCCTGTAAACGTCAGATACCTCGTAAAAGGCCTTACTAAACGCCTTATAAAGTTAATTTATTTAGGGGGGTATCAGAGAAAAACCCGGTAACGAAACGGCCTGCCATTTCAGTTACCGGGATTGTTTTATGGTGTCTGACCGGCATTTTCTTAAATTATCCTGTACAACAGGTACTGTCCGAAGGTACCCGCGTATTCCATGTTAAAGGCGGTCAGGTCCCAGTAAGCATCCCTGCCGTTATCTATCACCCTGACGTCCTTCGTGACAGCCTTAAGCTCCTCTGAAGCCGTACGGTCTCCGGCAAAATCCGCCATCTCAGTATATCCCCCAAAATTCAGGTCATTTCCTCCGAAGGCATGAAATACTGAATCAAACAGGATATAATCCACGTCATTTTCCTTCGCGAGATCCTTTATAAAATTCAGGTCAGGCGCCTCGGTCTGCATCTGGTCGCAGGCTTTTATGCAGTCATGGGAAGCCGGATATACCCTTAAGATAGTCGCGTCCTCCCCGTAGAGAAGCTTTATATCGGCGGAATACTGGCGGAAGACGTGGGCGGTCTCATAGGGCACTATGAGCCTCGGCTCATCCTTCTCAGACAGAACCAGATCGGAAACATCAATGAGGGCCTGGGGAAGCTTATAGAGATTCTCTGCTTTTTGGAAAACATTGTTATTTATTTTAAACTCTCCGCTCAGGGCTATGACCGGAACAATAAACGCTATCGCAAGAAGCTTTCTTCTGTCATCTTTGAGCTCTGACACGATAAGCGTGAAGCCGAGAGCAATGACAAATACCGGGATAAGCGCCCAGAAGCTTCTTGCCCTTGTCTGCTCATCCAGCCCGATACCAAAGAAGCGTCTGATAAACGGAAGGAGCAGATAGATCTCAAACAGCATGATGAGGGACGGATATACTATCCCCTCCTTATGCCGCCTGTCCTTTGAAAAGAAGCAGAGAAGCAGGAGAAAGCAGAAATAGATCCCCAGGTAGGAGGCAGTCTCGCTATATTCGTTATTCAGATGGACAATGTCTAAAATGTAATCTTTTATTTTATCCATGTTTTTATCATAAAAAGAACAGTTATATTACCGCTTCCCCTGTATTTATCCCAGTATATACTGCCCGTATACGAGGCAGAAAAGGCAGGGAAATGCCGTAAGCCCTGTAAGGATAAATACCGGAATGCTCTTTACTCTGTAAGCCTTTGTTACCGAACAGGCAAAGGTCATTATCGAGGCTACGATGGCTGCGGTCCCGCTTAACATGGCGCAGCAGCAGTTTAAAATGAACAACATAAAGAAATCCGAATACTTAAGCCTCCCGTCAGCTTCTGTTTTCGCAAACCAATAGAAAAGCATGGGAAGCATGATGCAGCAGGCTATGGACCGGCCCTGCCAGATGATATTTAAAAGAGTATAACCGAAGGCAAAGCCGGATTCAAATGAGAACAGGGTTATGACGGAAAAAAACAGGAGAAATATCCCGGTATTTTTTTTGTCCCCATTAAGAAAATAAGAGCCAGGAAGATAAAATGCCGCAAAGCAGAGAGGTATGAAAAGCGCCGGCATTACCGTATGGGAGCAGACTGCCGGGTTAAGTCCGAACAGATCGCTCACAAGACCGATGAACAAAGGATATGGCGAAGCAGCATCCTTTTTCATCTCTCCTATCGGACCATCCGTGTCCTCATTGAAATACCATGCGGTCGACTCGCCCGTAATGGGATTTATCCCAAGCAGGCTGTCATTTTCCAGGGCATCGACTGCCTCCGCCACAAACCTTGCATCATCGGTATCCATATGCATGTTAAAGGTCAGAAGCCCTGTCTCAAAAATGATCATAAGGATTACAGCCGCCCAGACGCATATGGTAAGCGGCTCTTCCGTATAAAGCTTTTTTCCATCAGGCCCGGTGGACGGGAAGAAATCTTTTTTATGCCTTATAAGGGCCACGATCGAGACCGCAAGCATGATTATGATAAGGAAAAGCCATGAATACTTAAGTGCCGTATAGGATTTTCTGAAATACACGAATGGCACTGCGAGGATATGGAACACAAACAGCTCAAAGGCAAAACCGAAACAAAACTGCTCCGGAAGACTTATGCGTTTGTATTCTCCCGTCATCAGGCTCCTAAACGTTCCGAGTGTGAACGGAACGATAAGCCCCCATATTATGATAAGAAATATATTATATGCGCTTATCATTAAGTATAGTAATCCTCCTCTATTGAAAGGGGTTTTTGCCCCTGAAATATCTGACATACCCTCGTCAGAGCCGAGGGCTCCATATAAGCAGCGTTTTCCCGTTTTCCGCAAGGTATCGCCCGAAACCGCCGGCCTCATGATCATCTGTAACTTTACTCTGCAACGTTAATACACCGCAGCGTCAACCATCTTCTGTCATTTACTATATATGGTACTGCGTGAAACCGCCGGCTTAATTATCCTTCGTAACTACACGGTACTGCTTAAAGTCCCCGATGTCGGAAAGAGGCTCAAGAAAAAAGCCGCCCCCGTGGTGCTCGTTTAAGTATTCGAGCTTTTGCGCGGCATACATGTTATCGGTAAGGAAAACCCTGTCGTCCGCGCTTCTTAAAGCCTCAAACGGGTCCTCATAACCGAAGCGGCCAAGTACCTTCATTGTAACAGGGGAGTTGACATACCAGCTTCCCACGGTAACGAAATTTCCGAGCTCTCCCTCCTTAAGAGGCCTGAAAACATCATATTTAAAGCTGTTCTGGAAGGTGAAGGTATCGGCAATATACAGTCTGTCCCTGTCTTCTGAAATATGGGACAGATAAACACCGAAATCAGGCTCTGAGCGTAAAAAGCTGTTCCTGTCAAAATGGTTTCCAAGGCATACCGTAATGACAGACACAGAAATCAGCAAAACCGGTACAAAACAGGCGAAATGATCCGTTTCAGACGCCTGATCCTTTTCCTTAGATTGCCCGGTATATGCTTTATCATCCGCAGATATCCCGGGCATTTCCGAAAGCTCAAGTCCCAGGGTACATATAACCATAAGGAAAGCCGCATATACTATCCTGTGTGACCAGCGTCCGCTGTATTCATAGAAGCAGAGGACAAAAAACAGCGCAATGATCGTAAGAAGAAACGAAAGAAGAGCCGGCCATATTTTTTTTACGGCTTTCAGAGGAACTGTCTTAAGAACAGACAACTGCTGCAAACAGAGTCCGATCATCGATAAAAGTCCCAGAAACATCGGATTAAATAAAAGAATATCATCATAGACATGCTTTGCAAACGATTTTATCAAAGTAATGTCAATTTTCCTGTTCCCTGCAAAGGGGGCATTTAAAACCTCATTCATCAGATCGATCGTAAATACCCCTGAATCCCCGAACTGCCAGGTGAGGTAGAGAAGCGCGTCATTTTCGGATATTCCAAGCTCCGCCAGTTCACTGCCGTGTGCCTCGTAATCCAGAAGATCGTAACGGTAATCGATCAGGTCTGTCCGTATATTGTTAAACGTTATGAAGCTGTCCCACTCAGGGTCATTTCGGTAGACCGACCCGTTAATGAAAAACATGCACAGGATCACCGCAAAAACCGGGACAAAAACTTTTATATGGCATATCGTCGCTTTCTTAAGGGTTTCTTTATCTATACCACATTTTTTATCCTGACTGCCGGTGACCCCTCCGGAAACCGGATAAAAAAGGATCCTTATAAACCTTGAAAATATTATTATCAGCGCAAAAACAGAGGCAAGAAGGAAGCCGTCTTCCCTTAAAATGAACCCGAAGATAAGAAGCAGGCAGCCGTAAATAAGAGCCCGGGGGCTCGCCCACCCCGCGGAAACCGTTCTGTCTTCCTTTTTTTCCCCGTTTCCCCTGTTATCTCCGTGTTCCTTATTATCTTTATTTTGTCCGCTTCCGCCGCCCTCAGCGGCCATGCTTTCCGCACAGGAAATAAGCACAAAGTATCCGGCAAGAGCGGAAAGAGCGGAGATCTTTGAATATTGCAGGGAAACATAGACCTCATAAAATGTCGAAAGCACCAGGACCAGGGAAAGCATCCTTCCTCTTCTGTTAACGCTTATAATATAAGTGATCGTACAAAGCGCCAGAAAGGCAAAAACATACTGGAGTACGCTGTGCCATCTTACCCGGGGAAAGAAAGCATAAAATCCGTTCAGCAGCTTTCCGTAGAGAATATTTGTATAAATAAGAAAAGGGCTCCTCGTCGAAAAGGCGCCCTCCGCGATAAGGGCTATGGAGGAATCGTCATTCTCCTCAAAAAAAGGACAAAAGACGATAAGCGAAGCAAGAAGAGCCGATATGTTCAGGGCAAGGGTATAGAATAGCCTGTTTTTTATATATTTTGAGAATGTGTTCGTCATATTTACATCATCATAACCAGCAATTTCGCATCTTTCATCACCGATTCTGTTTATTATATTAAGAATAGGAAGAAAATGCAATGTTGAAAATCCACAGAACGCAGAATATAATGCTAGATAGGAATCTTGCGATAACCTTGATACGGAGCTTCAGGCAATACAGTAATGAAAAAAACAGTCACAGTAATAGCGGTCATTGAACTATTCATAATATCCCTCGTCTTTTTGAGGTATTTTTCCTTTTCTTTTTCGGAAGAGATCGATCCCTCCGCACTCTCAATGAATGATGATCTTTCGGAGATCTCCTCTCCTGATTTTTCGTTAAAGCTTAACGGCATTTATGAGCTTACCGTGGGCTACGAACTTACGGAGGACACAGGCGAGGATATATCTGTCGGTTTTTTTTCCGATGACGAAGACAGATATGCGATCGATACGGAAACAGTATATTTAAAAGACTACAGAAAAAGCTGTGATCTGAGGATCTACTGCGGAAACAGCAACGTTACGGCAAAAGCAGTCATCCAAAATCGAAACAGCAGCGAGCACACTCTCACGGTAAACGGTATCGCGCTAAGGTACTTAAACCGTAAGACAGCCGCCTATTATTCTCTCTGTCTTCTTTTCTGGATCATAGCGGCTGATGCCCTGCTTTTGATCTGTTTTAAGGCAAAACATGGAAAGATTGAGCCTGAGCGGTTAAAAACAGGCTTTTTTCTTGCGGTCGTCTTCCTTCTTACAAATCTGCCGATGTATGTGGATTATCTTCCCGGGGGACATGATCTCGGCTTTCATCTTCTGAGGATATCCGGTATTGCCGAGGGACTTTCCGGGAAAGCCCAGTTTCCTGTAAGAATACATTCTTCGATATATAACGGTTACGGCTACGCCATGGGAGTATGTTACGGCGACAGCCTGTTATATCTTCCGGCACTTCTTTATACTGTAGGCTTTCCCCTGCGCCAGGCCTATAAAGCCTATATCTTTTTTATAAACCTTATCACGGTCATGGGAAGCTATTTCTGTTTTTACAAAATCTCGGAAAACAGGCAGATAAGCTTTTTGGGATCCCTTGTTTATTCGCTGTCCGTATGGAGGCTTACCGATATTTACACGAGAGCAGCGCTGGGCGAGTATTCCTCGATGGCTTTTCTGCCGTTTACAGCACTTGGTTTTTATTACCTTTTTTCAAAAAAGCCCTCAGATACGGGATCCGACAAAGAGAATCGGAAAAAGGGCATACTGAGCCTCGCATTCGGATATGCCGGAATGATACAGGTTCATGTGTTAAGCGTGATCATAACAGGGATTTTTTCTGTTCTGTTCTGTCTTATCAATATAAAAAAGCTGTTCAGGGAAAAAAGATTTACGGACCTGATCATAGCGGCATTTATCTGCCTGGCATTAAGCGCCGGAGTCCTTGTCCCTCTCGCCGATTACTATATCACACAACCTATGCGGATATCCGCAGACCCCTCCTATATCCAGGGAAAAGGAGCTTATCCGGCCCAGCTCCTTTCAACATTTTTTAATACAACAGAAAGCGCTTATATGTTCAATAGCGATACCAGGATGGCCTTCGAAATGCCGATGAGCATCGGGCTGGCATCAATGATCGTTCTTCTGGCCGCGCTGTATCTGCTCCTTGCGGGAAAAATAAAGGAAATGAAAAACGAACTGATCGAAACGGTAATACTGGCGGTTCTGTCACTGTTCCTGACGCTTACGGTCTTCCCTTATGACTGGATCGCTGACAGGCTGCCTGCGATCTATAAGGTTCTTGGAGCCATACAGTTTCCATTCAGATTCCTGATCATCTCCGCCCTGCTTTCCGCTGCCGCGCTTGTTTTTATGTCTCTTAACCTTGTAAAGCGCTCCGGTTTTGAAGGAAGGCTGCTTTTAACGGTCATCTGCCTTGTCGCTGTCTGGCAGGGTATTGATTATATGAGTAAATATATTAATGAAAACAGATATTTTTATATTGCAAACGATGCCGCGGAACAGGACGTTTTTTCCTATGATATCAATGAATATCTGCCGGAAAACGCAAGTTCCGAATACGCAAAACACAACACCTCCGTAGATGCCGATGAAGCGATACAGATAAAGAGCTCGCAAAGACGGGCTCTTGAGTTTGATATCTCCGTGAATAACACCTCTTTAGGCGAAGCAGGCCTGGAAGTCCCTGTTTTTGCATATAAGGGATTTGAAGCCCTTAC
>JAIKXO010000210.1 GCA_024684065.1 Lachnospiraceae bacterium | reverse complement strand
GGTTGTTTTCGCTGTATCTGGAGATCACAAATTCATCAAACAGGGGCAGGGTCATTTTAAGAAGACCGTATTCATCGCCGTTTATGATGCCTTTTCTGATCAATCTGTTGCGGTAAGGATTTATCTCATCTTTTTTCAGGCCGAGGTATTCGACTATGCTTCCTGTGCTTCTGTCCGGACAATGTGCTATACCGTTCATTATCCGCCTGTCCTTTGGAGATAATCCAGACCAGATCTTATCATATACGAAGTCCTCCAGAAGCTGTTTATATTCTACCATTGCGGTGCGTTCACTATCTTTGTGATTCCAGAAGGAAAAGCCAAGGGCTTGGAAAGCAAAAGGATAACCTTTTGTAAGATCGGCCATGTGTTTCGCTTTTGATTCGTCTATCCCAAAGACATTCATATATCTGTCTGTGATCATTGCTGCATTCAGAGGGGACATTTCCACTCTTGGGGCACGGTAAAGGAATGTCAGGTTTTTAACATTTCTAAGATCTTCGATATTTTCATATAAGCCGGTCATAAGGAGGAACACCGGTAGCTCTTCTCCCAGAAATATTTGGAATGAGCTGGCAAAAACCCTGATCTGGGGATTGTTTGTTACCTCATCTATCGTAACGAGAAGTCGTTTTCCGCTCTTTTTTATCGCCTTCAGCATTTTCTCAATAGTAAGCTCCATTTCTGCGCTATCGGCAGGCCTGGGGATTTCCATGCTTATCCCAAATATGGATACGCTGATCTTTGACTTTCTGAATATGCCTGAGCAGAATGTGTTATCTGCAAGCTTTGCTCCCAGACTCTGCAGGAGATTCATTTCAGGGTTCAGCCTGACAACGATCCAGTTTTTGTCCTCTTCCAGATAGTTTGCGATCTGGTTCATCAAGACCGTCTTACCGGAACCTCTTATACCGGTAAGCATGAATATCTGATTGGAAATAATATCTGCTGAAAATGTATCAACAACAGTCTGAAACTGAAGATGTCTTGCCACACTCTCGGTTGGCTTTTTGCCAAAAGAAATATCAAATGGATTCATTTTACTCCTTTTTACGTTTTTTTTTACGTTTAACCCATGCGTTTTACGTTTCTTTACGTTTACATCTATTATTTTACGTTTCTTTACGTTTTTGTCAAATGCCGGTAATGTTCATTGCTGTCATCAGTTATTTTTGGTAAAATCTTCTTTATACTGTTTTGGGGGCTTCCCCATAAATATGCGATCACTGTAAAAAAGGGAGAAGAGAAATGAAATACGGTGTTTTTAAGAGGATCATAGCGGTTTCGTTATCGGCGGTGGTTTGTCTTACTCAGCCTTTGAGTACTATGGCGGCGGAACCGAAAGGGGCACCGGCGGAGCAAGCCGGGGAGGAGACGGAAGGACTGCCGGGAGAGCCCGCGGAACTGCTGAAGGGCCTGCTTTCCGCGGCCGGAGAGGAAACCCATGAGATAGAGGTGGGAGAGGTCTTCGGAGAGGAACAGTCTGAAGCTGCACCCGAGGAAACCGAGTCTGATAATGAGGAGGTCAAGGCTGCCTCCGACGAGCCCGGGAAGCCGGAGAGTGAAGACCCGGCAGCAGGGGAGCCGGAGAATAAAGATCCGGAGGATAAGAAACCTGAGAAAGAGGATCCGGAAGACAGTAAGCCGGAAAGCGCAGAGGAGACAGTATCTAAAGACTCATCTGCTCCGACAGAAACAGTAAAGATAGAAGAGAAAACAGATTCTGAGGATATCTTAAGGGACGGGGAAGTATTAACCTCGGGAGATTTTAAATATACGCAGGTAGAAGGAGGAGTTGAGATCACCGGATATGTAAATGGGATACATGCCGACGCAGTGATCCCGAATGAGATTGACGGGAAGGCGGTTATTTCAATTAAGGCATCGGCGTTTTCCGGATGCAACGTTCTGACATCTATTACTATCCCAAACAGTGTTACAAAAATTGGGAACTATGCGTTTCAGAACTGCAAGTACCTTACGACTGCCCATCTGGGGACAGGATTGCAGACCATGGGCGGTTCTGTATTCAGCGGCTGTGAGCTATTAAATACCGTCAATATTCCAAAATCACTGACAAAGGCAGGATATAATGATTTTTATGATTGTCCAATAGGAACAGTTTCCTTTGAGGCAGGGATCACAGCGATCCCCGCAAATCTTTTTGAGCATGCGCAGTTTACCG
>JAIKXO010000145.1 GCA_024684065.1 Lachnospiraceae bacterium | reverse complement strand
TAAACATTGCATATAATCTATAATACTCTCTGGTTATGTCAACCTTAGCATCCTTTAATACCTGTGCAAAGTTTCTTCTCTCCATATCTCACACCTCCAATTCTCCGCTCATCAGCTTAGGCAGCAGACGGTCACGGGCTTGTTTTGCTTTTTCAATTTGTAATGAACAAGCGACAATTTTTGAATAAACTGCCTCGGCTAGTGAATTGTATTTATCAAGTATACTATTGCTTGGCAGTAAAACCAATTCTTGTGAAAGAAAATCTTTCCACCTATAATTAACGATACTGCTTGCGCTTTTTTTATCGTATTCACTTGTTTTTCCGCTTTGTCTAAGGTATATGAAGTGATTAAACAAGAACTGCGAATATAACATATCCGTTCTTACTAATTTACAGAAACTTGCACACATGACGCTATTATTCCAATTATCAAGCATTGATTGCGTTATTAACGCTGTTCTTGCCACACCTTCTGTTTTGCTGCCGCCTGATACCTCAAAAATAATGTCACCATGTTGCAGTTTCCGTGAAGATAAATTACTTGCTTTATGATAGCGAAAAGGAATAGACAAAAGCTCACCATGTGTCAGTCCATAGAAATCCGTTCCTCTTATTACATAGGCTTCATTCTCAGAACCTGTTGTTTTTTCTTCTTCACCCCAGCCACCACCTATTTCATAGGTTATGACATCTTCCAATTTTTCTTTCCTCCAACCCTCCGGCACACCGTCAACAACCTTTACATTCTCATATCCGGGAAAGTGCAGATCGACGAACCACTCTTTATAGAGTCTTTGTGCCGCTTCTTCAAGGAGCTTTATCTGCTTCTGGTTGTTTTCGATAAGGTCGTCGTAGGCGGAGAGGATTGAGGCTATGCGGCGTTGGGTTTCGAGTGGGGGAAGCGGTATTTCGATTGCTTTAATTATTCCAGCATTGAGATTTGGCTGAGCACCGCCATTTTTCAAAGAAACGAGTTTATCATATAGTGTAGATAATGCATAATAAACAAATTGATAATCAGCTTTTTCCTCATCAATTACCAAATTACAACATGCTTGATTAGTAGCTAACGGAATTTTGTTTATTGCAACACGTCCTGCTGTATCACCTTGTCCATACATTGCAACAATAACTGAGTTTTCTGGAATTAACTTAGCGCTTGAATTGTTTAAGCCTTCTTTTGAGATATATTTTTCGGTATCATATATTCTGCAATAGTTTACTTCAGCGGTTTTTAACCAAGGTATTTCAGGCGGATTGTAATAAGATAGGTTTTTAGTTAAGGGAGTTCCGCCCGATGTTACTAAAGAACAAATACTATTGATTTGGCATACAGGATAGCTCATACTCCTAACTCCTCCATATTCTTCGATATGGTATCCATAAGGGAGTTGGACTCAGCCTGCAAAGCAAGCAGTTCCTTGTGTATCTCAGCCATACGCTCTGCAAAATCAACGCCGTCATCCTCAACAGGAGCAACGCCCATTCAGGTACGCTCCTTTCTTCGGCCCAGGAAAACCTCATTCCGTTCATAGGTCGGGAAGAAATAAGTTGAGAGTTTCTCGGAAGACTCGTCAATACAGGGTATCAGGATCCTCGTCTCCTCCGGATAGGCATCAAGTGCCCGGTTTGCGGTAAAACGGATCATATAGGCAAGCTCCTTGACGGCTTCCGCCCCCACATTGATGAGCAGTTCCACCTTCAGATCCCCTGTCGAGGTTTTATGTATCAGCAGAAATCCGTTGATCCGTCCGTCGGACTCGGCGTAACAGGACAGTTCCGGATCGAACCAGTCAAAGGGCAGGGCCGTCAGATCCTCCGTCACCTCGCGCCTGGCGTGAAAGAAACAGTTTACAAGCCCGCGTTTAAAGGCGCGGGGCTCCAGGTCACCGATCCCCTGGATAAAGGAAGGAACATCCTTCTTTTTCATCAAAGGAAGATCCGTAAGGTCCCCCACGCTGATCCGAAGCGCATGCTCTTTCTGCTTTTCCGCAGCAAACCCTTCGGATGTCAATACTGCTTCCCTGACTCCGTATTCTTCTCCGGAAAAGGAAAAGATCGTCTCTTTTACGGATTCCCCGGCAGCTTCCTTCGTATATTCCCGCAGAAGATCCGCCGTTCCTTCCGGATCTCCGTATATGCCGTGGATCACCGCTTCCGTGTCCCGGTCTTCATCCAGGGAATGGCGCAGTTCGTAGATCAGAGCCGAACAAGGCTCTCCGGATTCATCCCGGAATCCGAAAGCACGGTAGAATTTCCGTCCCACATTCTCAGCGGCGTTCTCCTCCAGAAGATCCGTATAATCGATGATATTTTCGGTAGTGATCTCCTCTTTTTTCATGAAGCCCCCAGAGATTCCAGAATATGGGAAACCGTTGCCTGACCGTCAAGGATCTTTATCAGCAGATCCATATACAGATCCGCGGATGCCAGTGCATTGCCCATGCATACGTTCATTTCCTCAAAAAGCACTTCGTCGGAAGCCTCCGTGGAAATCGGAACCGTCAGTTTATAGGTCAGGAACTGTTTTTCCCCGTCGACGCAATAGCATCCGCAGGGCAGACTAAAGTTTACATAACTCATTGCTTCGAAAAGTTCCGGCAGATGCTCCTCCCCGATCTCGTCCCGCAGGGTCAGTACAGCTGAGAAATGCTGTACCGTATCCTCATCGGATGTAACCGGCGTGAAAAAGAATTCTCCCAGCACTTCCTCTCCGTCAAATCCCATATCGTCGAAGATCACATTCAGGATCTCGATCCCCGTCTCTTCATCGGGCTCTCCCGTCATGGCCGGGATCAGATCCTCCTTCAGGGAATCTTCCAACCGCAAAAGCAGTTCATGTCTTCGTTTATTCAGATCATCTTTTTTCATCTATCCTATCCCTCCTTTACCTGCCCGACAGTTTTCTGGCGATCATATATGCCTCGGGTTTGCGTTTCGATTCGCTGTATTTGAGTCCGAGACTCTTCACCAGCTGGATATATGCCTTTTTCTCTTCCTTATCCCGGTTTGCATTTTCGGAGAACAGTATTTCCGAAATATAAACGGCGTACTTTTTCGCGATATGGGTACTTGCTCCGATCAACCCGGAAAAGCCGGCTTCCGCCAGAAGTCTGCGCCTGATCCGGACTCTGAATTCATCCTTGTCATAGATCCTGCGCCCTTCTTTTTCCATCTGGGCCGTTGCAGCAGCCACGAAATCATCCACCCGGAAATAGGAATCGATCATCTGCTCCCGTAATGTGGTCACGGACTTCGTACCGAGGAAGGAGCCCGCAAACCCAGCCACCATGAGCGGGATACCTGCCACCGTTCCCACCACCGGAACGGTAAGGCTCACGATCCCTCCAATCCCGGTTACCGTGGATAACCCGGCGATCTTTGTTTTGTTTCCGCT
>JAIKXO010000143.1 GCA_024684065.1 Lachnospiraceae bacterium | reverse complement strand
CTTGTCTGGTAAAAGGATCCGGCATCACGGGAGTTTGTGAAATTATGAGGAGGCTGCCGCAGTCATTGCGGCAGCCTCTTATAAAATGTCTGCCTGGAAGTTCGGCTGGAAATCCGGACGGAATAAAATCATATGTTGTTCCCGTTTTTTTATGGAAAACCAGGTTTCCATAAACAGAACGGGAACAAACGGAAGCTTTTGTTAACACAATAATACTTACGTTAAGATGTTGGAAGCTCTTGGATATGATATTGAGCTGAACTATGTGAAGAGGGAAGAGTGATTTTGCGGTCAAAATTTTTGACCGCGAACATAAATCCCAAAAGCAGATATGAGCCGTATGTATTTACCGGTATTTATATGCTTATGACCGTGTTGAACGGCGAATTGGCAACTCGTCAGAGTAAAGGATGATCTGACCAAAGTGATTCAGGCTTTTCAGGCGGAGTATCCGAATGTGAAGATTTCATTCCAGCGAACAGGCGGAAAGTTCCACGATAGATACATTATCGTTGACTACAAGGCGCGAGCGGAAAAGATTTATCATTGTGGAGCATCCAGTAAAGACGCAGGGAATAAGATTACAACAATACTACCTATCGTCTGCCATAGAATTGATAAAGTTGTCGTAAAAAAGTATCGGAACTGCTTGAAAGATATGAGCGCGATATGATATAAACTAAAGTTATATGATTTTCGGGGGTATACCGTATTATCCGGGTTGTTTTAATAGAGGACACAGTCTTGCTCAAAATGTAGACAATCTGTTTTTTGCAAAGAGTGCAAAACTCTGTTTGGAATACGACCGTAATAAGAATATTTGAATGTCCTTCGTAAGACACATGGTAATCATTAACGGAGACGGCTGATTATCGCGTGAATTCAGAAGGGATCAAAAACAGGGGAGAATAATACTTGATGTCAGAAAAGAAGAAGGTAATCATTGCCGGGTTAAGCGAGCGTTTTTTTGTTCATCAGATCGAGATTATGAGAGATCACTCCATTTCAATGATAGCGGACAGCCGTGAAATGAAGGAAAAGATGAATGAGTATATGGGATATCCCATAGGTACGTTCGAGGAAATAGAGTCCTATGATTATGATAAGATTCTCATAGTCTCGCAGAGCAGATGTATTCCTTTGATAAAGAAGCTCCTGTCAATGGGAACAGACAGGGAAAAGATAGTCATCTGGAATCCCAGGATATGTATGAATGAATCGGAATATAGCCTTAAGGTGGATGAAAACGGATTCGTCAGGGCATCAGTCTATAATGGAGAGACCATAATAGAGGCAGTACTTAAGGCGTTCAGCGATTTTGTGATATTTGAGGAAATCTATCTGAAAAATACATACAGATTTGTAAACGGGAAAGAAACAGTTCTCTTTGACATAGGAATGAATATAGGACTGGCATCTCTTTTCTTTGCATCCAAAGGGTTTATCAGAAGGGTGTATGGATTTGAACCGTTTAAGCCGACATATGAAAGAGCCATGGAAAACCTGAGTATTAATGAAGCATCCCTCACAGATAAGATAGTTGGATATGATTACGGATTAGGCGAACAAAGCGGAGAACAGATCGTCAGATACTTAAAAGATAATCCCGGTATCATGCGTGCCGGGAAGGGGGCTGTGACAGCGGATCCGGGAGACCAATCCGCTGAGACAGCAATCATTAAAGAGGGGCCGGTCCTGAGATCCAGAGAATAATGAATGAGAACCCCGGGGCATCCTTTGCGATGAAGATTGACTGCGAAGGAGCTGAATACGAGATCATTCCCAATCTTATAAAACATGATATTCTAAGGAAAACCGATGTCGTCGTCATGGAGACCCATTACGGGGGAGAGGATGGGATGATAGATGCTTTCAGAAAGGAAGGCTTTATCGTTTATTCAAATCAGGAAGCGCCCTTTAGAACGGGAACGCTGTTCGCGGTCAGACAGAATGGGGCAGGCTGAGGTGAAACGGCCTGAAAGGGGATAATGATTGAAGAATCCGGATTAACACAAAAAGTAATGTTCAGACTGCTTCCGGCGCAGATCCTTCTGGCATCCGTCGGAATGATAAACGGCATAGTTTCAAGTCTGTTTGCAGGTAATTTTATCGGAGTCAAAGCTATGACTGCCGTGGGTCTTTATTCTCCGGTCAATCTCGCCCTGATCGCCCTTAATACCATGCTGGTTGGTGGGGCGACCATCCTATGCGGCGAACATATCGGACGAAATGACCGAGCCGGGGTGCAGAACGTGTTTGCGCTGGACATTGCCATATCAGGGATCTTTGCTCTTGTTGTGATTGCGGGACATCTGATATTTGGGCTGGCCGGAAGTTTTATTTCTATTTCCGATGATCCTGAGATAAACAGGATGTTTTCCATGTATGTGCTGGGTCAGGCGATCGGCATCTTCCCGTTAGTGCTCGGCAGCCAGTTCTCTGCTTTTCTTTCCCTGGATAATAAAGGGAAGCGCGCAACGGCAGCAGGGCTTGTTTATATCGTGGTCAATTTCCTTCTGAATTATCTGTTCGTCGGGGTGATGGGACTTCAGGCGTTCGGTCTTGCTCTCGCTTTCTCCATCGGTCTTTGGGTTTATTTTCTTATACAGGCCCCGTGTTTTATGAGTAAGGATCGCCCATGCACTTTGCCTTTACAGGCCTTGACTGGAATGAGGCCGGTGGCATAGTGAAGATTGGAGCGCCGGGTGCGGCAGGTAACGCATACAATGCAATCAGGGGCATCATAGTGAACTCGCTGATTCTTACAAGCGTGGGAGCCGTTGGAATATCGGCATTCACGGCTGTAAACACCTTTCTTTCACTGTTCTGGAGCATTCCCGGGGGGATGGTTGTGGTATCGAGAATGATGACAAGCGTCAGCGTGGGAGAGGAAGACCGCAAATCCCTGACGGATGTGATGAGGACTGCTTTATTCAGGTTCATACCGATTCTTTTTGCATTATCGCTTGTCATCATGCTGCTTGCGGAGCCGCTGACGAGACTGTATTACAGAGATCCGTCAGAACCGGTCTATATGATGACTGTCATTGGGTTCAGGATACTGCCATTCTGTATGCCGTTAAGCATAATTATGACGCATTTCTCAAACTACTGGCAGGCATCTGACAGACGGATACAGGTACATATTCTTTCTTTTCTTGACGGAGTGGCAGGCGTAGTGATATTTTCAACCCTCCTCATAGGGAAAATGGGGGTAGCAGGCGTATATACGGCAAACGTGCTGAACGGATTCATAGCTCCTGTATTCGTTCTTATATATGCCTGTATTTTTAATAAGCATTTCCCGGAGACAATCGATGAACTTATGTCAATACCGCCGGATTTCGGTGTACCTGTGTACGGGCGCATAGATCTCACATTGAAAGACATGGAGAGCGTCATTGGAGTTTCGAGCTCATTGCAGGAATTCTGTCAGGAGAAGGGCATCGACAGCCGCAGGGCCTTCTTTGCAAGCCTTTTCCTTGAGGAAATGGCTGGAAACGTCGTAAAGCACGGGTTCTCCGCAGACAAAAAGAAACACTATATACGGGTATGCATAGCCTGCAGGCCCGAGACCCTGATCCTTTCAATAAAGGACGACTGTGTTCCTTTCGACATAGAGCAGAGGGCCAGGATGTTGGATCAGGAGGACGTGACAAAGAATATCAGCATCCGGCTGGTATCAAAAGTTGCCTCTGAAATGCATTACCAGAATATCCTGGGTCTAAACGTACTGTCGATAAGACTTCTGTGATATGTATGATCTTTTAAGGTCGTATCCACAACATCATGAAGGATATCATTTTGTTCAGCCTGTAGAGGACAGCAGATAGAAAATATCCTGTTCCGCAAACAAAATATGCGAGACAGCGTCACGCAAATTCGAAACATAGCCTGAAACCCTGATATCAAGACTTCCGTTCTCTCATATTAAGGAGATTATGTCCATAGAAGACCCATTTGAACGGTTCTTCTATGAATTCGAGAGTATTAAAGGTACTTGGAGCGTAAGGGAACTCAGGAGACAGATGGCATCAAACCTTTATGTGAGGGCAGGGATCAGCAAGAAACCGGAGTTGCTACTGGATCAGCTGGAGGATGTAAAGATCCAGGCAAGGAGTTATGCAAAAATGCTTGGCACGCGCTATTCAGTAATTGCTTCCCAAGAGAAGATATGGATTACGTCTTCTAAAGATGATTACTCGGACATCATATTTGAAGAAACATGGGGTGTTCTGTCGGATGGGGATAGGTTTTACGAATTGAGGAAAATCATAGGGAAACAGTAACTGATACGTGAAGGGCTATTATGACGGAATGATCCCTCTGATTCTGACAGGGATAATGATGGAGATCATTAATATCGTCTCAACTGGGGTACGAAAATAAAGGTAAAACTCACGGATATAGCCGATGCCATCGATAGGAAAGGTCAGAATTCAGAATACTATCGTATGACTACCAGGCAGAAGCATATAAACGGATAGACGTCAGATGGTGTGAGGAAAACGGGATAGAGTATGAGGAATGACTGAAGTATGGCCATGAAGCAGGATATCAAAATACCGATGTTTGACGATATGGAAGACTTTAACGGTCTTTTCGAAATGGGCTTCGACAACCGGAGGAATCTTCAAGATCTTTTTCGAGAATTAAAGATTTCCGAGGATATGATGGAAAAGGAGATGAT
>JAIKXO010000142.1 GCA_024684065.1 Lachnospiraceae bacterium | reverse complement strand
CAGTGGGTGAAAGGTTTTATGACCCGCCACAATATGAGCAAGAAGTGGGGAGGGGGCCCCACGGATTGCGAATATTGGGGAGCGTGGTGGAAGTGCAAAGCACGGAACCACGCCTGATATCACTTTTGACCCTCACATCATGTTATTTCACCGGGGGATGCGCCCTCCGGCCGATCTTCAATAAAAAAACGATACCTTCCCCGGATCATTTCCCTATCATGATCTTTTCCATGACTTTCGGTATTCTGCACTCGATCTTTCCGGGATATTTCGCATCCAGGTAATCCGCGAAAGCATAAGGATCCGCGCAGTTATGGGCAAACATATCCCAATGTCCGGGGATTACCATTCCCGGATGGACTTCCCCCGCAAGATCAGCCGCTTCCTGATAGGTCATGTTGCCTATGCAGTCCGAACGGTATCTCTTTGCATCACGGCCATTGATAGGCAGGAGCTCTGCGTCAAAGCGCCCAAACTCCTTTAACCTCGGCATCATTCCTTCATATCTCACTGTGTCGCCGGCATGATGTATCCTTATGCCGTTTCCTTCTATAATATACTGTAAATAAGGATACAGTCCCGTTTCAGGATCCTTATCCAGAAACTCATGAGACGCGGCTATGGCATGAACAGTTATTTCACCGACCTGAATGCTTTCGCCGTCATTTAAGCCTGCCGCATTATTAACAGAAACGCCGTCGGCAAGGACCGCGTCGGCATGCTTCCTCGGAAAAATAAATTTCGCGTCTGGATTCGTCTCTGCCCATATTCTCCAGGAAACATGGTCTATATGATCAAGATGATCGTGAGTGCCTAAAAAGGCATCGATCCCTTTCAGCTCCTCTGCGGGGATCGGCGGTTTTGTCAGCCTTGATTCATCAGGGGCTGCATAATAATCTATGCAGACCGTCGTGTCTCCCGCCTTTATCATAAGCCCCATCTGTCCGAGCCACCAAAGGGCCATTGTTCCTGTCTCGTAGTATTTATCCATATATGCCTCCTTCTGACTGCCCCGATCTACAAAGCAGTTCGAATCATTTCTATTATTATAAGGTTTTTATTACCCTGAAATATCCGGTACAGCCTGCGGCAATCGCCATCAGCCCTGCTGCGCCGGTCCGTTTCAATCAGGACAGCTTTTGGCATCTGTTTTTGGCCATCAGCCCTGCTGCGCCGGTCCGTTCCTTCCGGACATTCACTTCACCGGCTTCTTTTGAAGGATCCCCAACAGGCGGTCAAATAATTCAAGATTGTCCTTAACAACCAACGCTATTTCCTTTTTTGCGTGGCTCAGGCCATGGAAAAGATCCGTTACCAGGGTGTTATCAGGATCTTCGGAATGCGCGCGCAGATAACCCGCTTCGTCATAGTAAAAACGGTTATCGATGACCATTACGATTTTATCATACTCCTTGCATAAATAGGAATTTTCGGCCTCTGTCGTTTCAGCCTCCCCAGTCCCCGCACAAGGCTCCACTTCTTCTCCTGAGAAAACAGGCCCCCGGCTCTGTCCGCATGAACCGTCTTCTTCGGAGAAAACAGGCCCCCGGCTCTGTCCCAATGGACCGCCCCGGATATGCGTATAACCGTCTTCCGTAAAATTTTGGAGCAATATCCCCGCCTCTTCATCATTGCCGGCATAGGCCAGTGAAACACTGGGATAATCACCCCTCTGGTTCTTCCCGTTTATATACATCACTCCGGAGATGAACGCCGACAGCTCCTTATTTAACCTTATCCTGTTTGTAAGCTTATATCTGACGAAACCCGGAAGCGACTCTATCATTTCCCTTCCATGCTTCTTCCTCTCCGGGAGGGCAACCGGCTCTTCGGCATCATAGGAAAAGACAACAGGTGCCTTCCATTCTTCCGCAAGCGCCAAAACCTTTTCAAGCATGCCGCCGGTGAGTCTCTGGGCTTCATCGACCATGACCGCCGCATATGAATACTCAGGCTCTGAGTTTTCTATGTCCCCGCAGTAAAAATCGATCCTCCTGAGCCTCTCATTGAGCTCTTCAAGCTCATCCGTAAAAAGGCCCGGATGAAAGATGCATACCCTCTCACGGTGGGAAAGCCGCATAGCCAGATCGTATAACAGAAGCGTTTTCCCCGTACCCGGAAGTCCGGTAAACCCCTGAAAGATCCGTGTACCATCAGCGTCCCGGCCTTTCTTTATCTGTTTAAGTATCTGGTTTTCAATATCGTTCTGCTGGGCAGTCAGAAAGTATTCCTGGCGTAAGAACCTGCCCGGATCGGTAAGCGGCGATATAAGATACTGATCCTCCTTGAACAGCTCCTCAATATTTCCCTCATAGCATTCACCCTGTTTTTCAAGGACCGCCGCAAGCTCTTCCCAGCCGGCGTTCACCAGCCGTCCGGCATTTGACAGTCTTACAAGCCTCCCCGTCCCGCTTATGAAGGTATAAAAATACATAGATCTGCCAAGCGTAGCCAGATAATACCTGTTTTGAAGCAACTGTCTCTTTATCGTATCATCCGTAACATTTCCGCTCTTCAGTTCTATGTTTACAACAATGCTGTCATTGACGCGCAGAAGATCAAATTCCTTCCCAAGCTTCGGAAGGGTAAAGGAGTAATAGAAATCAAGTCCCGCCGCCCTGTCCATTACATCAGTCAAAAGCTCCGCAAAGGATTTTAAGCCTTCTGTCTCCCAGGCTTTGATCTTCAGAAAGCCGGATCTTTTTGACATCTGCCGCTCTAAGCGTTCCAGCCTTACAGTATCGGATATTCTCGTCAATGCGTATATGTTTATCGGTTTCATGGGTTTTTCCGGGTTTATGGTTCAGGGCTTTTCATGCCCAGATTCATATATATCGTCCTTCCCAGCTGCAGGGTCACAAACTCACCGATCTCTATGACATTTCTGCTGACATTGCAGAGGAGAAAGCCATAGACAGTATTTCCATAGAACAGCGGATATGTAATATATCCCAGGCCTTCTTCCGGAAGCTCGCTTCTTGAATAGATCTCTTCCATCGGACAATACTGTCTTTCCTCAGGAATGACATACAGTGTTTTGTTCCTTATAACGCATCTCAACATCGCGTATCCCGGAAGATCGTCTTTTCCCTCCCTCTTATATTCCACCGGATTCTCATAAAGATAGAGCGCCGCATTACTCAATCCGATCTTATCAAAATGATTCACCATAAAATCGATGGCCTCTTCCCCCGGTTCCCCGTAGTTTGTCATATAGATCACAAAATCCAACAGCCTGTCCCTGCCCAGGGCACTCGCATTTTTTTCTATGCTCCTTCTGTACGAAAGCGCCTGTATAGCCTTATCCTTCATGTACGAAAACAGTTTGTTGATCTCGACCCTGACAGCTCCGGTTCTTCCGGTCTCGTTCATATTGTCCTGGAACCTTCTGATGCTCTTTACAAACCTGTTCGCATCGGTATATCTCATACCCCCGTTTTCAAAAAATATATCTATGAGACGGCCGATCCCCGAAGATACCTCCTCGCTCATGTATCTTTCCCGAAGCGCCTTAAGCATCCTTGAGATGATCTCATGGAAAAGCCTCTTCAGATCGATCCCTCCGGGGTTCTTTACTTCATTTTTATAGCGGTAGAAACAGTTGTCGAAAAAACTGTCAATATAGGCGGTGTCTATGTCAAGCATTTCCTTTGCGGAAAAATCATGCATCTCATATTCAAAGGATTCTCTTCCATAAAGCCGTGTCGGTATGCTCTGCGAGCAGACTTCCTTTCCGTCCAGCTTATCTAAAAGCATATTGAGAGCCTTTTCTCCAAGAGTGATCTCTTCGGCTCCGATCGAAGCAAGACGTGGGACCATATCATTCGCCATAGCCGCATTATCAAAACCAAACACCAATATATCCCTGCCCGGTGTCAGCCCCCTGTCTCTCATCACATCATAGAGTCCCACTGCCGACGGATCGTTTACGCAGAAAACGGCCTGCACATCCGGATTCCTTGAAAGCAGCAGAGCGGCGGATTCCTGGGTACTCTCAAGCATATTCGAGCTTACATACTGCTGCTCCGTAAAAGTCAGGCCATTGTCTTCAAGGCACCTTATAAAGATCCTCTTTCTCCTTACGGCATCAGCATTATCATCCCTTCCGCCTATCATACAGATCCTTGTAATACCCTCTATCCTTACAAGGTAATCTATCGCTTCCCGGATACCCTTCTCATTATCATAGTTAACTAAGAGCTCATCATTAACATCAGCCGCAATAAAAACCCTCGGTATATCCTCAAAGATCTCCCTGCGCATCCCTATAAGGTTCGGGAAGGTCATGATAACACCGTCAAATCTGCACATGCCATTCATATAATAGATCGAGTTATATGAAACGGTATAATTATGTATCCTCTCATCAAAGTCCGAAATATCCGTCTGCTTTCCTGCCACGACAATAAGTCTCAGATTCTTTTTCCCCGAGATGGCATGCGCGACGCTGTGTATTATCTCCATGGAAAAATCCCTGAAAGCATCCTCTACTATAAGGCCTATTGTTTTTACGTTTTTATCCGTCCGCTTCATATTATTATCTGAGCTGCGCCGGTTTACGGAGTAAATCGTGTGCTCACCGGCTGCCGTTTTTTCAATGTTTGTATTGAGAATTTCATGACTGCAGGTCAGGGGCAGGTCTTGAGAAAAGGAAACCCTGGGAGAAGTCTATGTCATACTGGGTAAGTTTTTTCTGGATCTCTTCGCTTTCCACATACTCGGCAACGATCTTCACATCTCTTACGCTTAAACGCTTCCACCCGGAAATGAGCGCGACAAGATTCTCGGACGCATTATTCTCACAGCAGTTTTTGATGATCGACCCGTCAATCTTTACATAATCAAAATGGATGTTCACGATGTGCTGGAGATTGGAATAACCGCTCCCGAAATCATCTATTGAGACAAGCCCTCCCAGTTTATGTATATTATCGATAAACCTTACAACCTGATCATAATCATCGACATCCTCATTCTCCAATATCTCAAAAATAAAGTTGCCCGGGTACCTGGTCGTGGCAAGAAAGCCATATATAAACGCGGTCAGCTCCTCGTTCTTGATATCCCGTATCCCGAGATTTATGCTTACGCTCTTTTCCGAAAAATCCTTAAAGATGTCAAATACCTTATTTATCATGCTATAGGAGAGCGCGTCATAGAGCAGTCCAAAGGATCTTGCAACGTCCAGGAAGCTTGCGGGATAATATATTTTTCCGTTTTCATCCATAAGACGCATGAGCGATTCATAGTGATGTATCTTTTCTTCCCTGTTATCATAAACGCCCTGAAAATACGGGATAA
This sequence comes from Lachnospiraceae bacterium, assembly GCA_024684065.1. The sequence goes on along the minus strand of JAIKXO010000142.1, from coordinate 10,219 downwards.
CCAGATCATGTGAAAGGGCATAGTTTATCACGTTCACCATGTGATACCTTTCCCGTATCTTCTCAACATCCAGCTTATCATCTTCTTCATCGCAGATATAAAACTGCTGGTTCTTCTGAGTCATTTCCATCCGGGCTTTATTGTAGATGGATTTGATATTATCCACGGTTGCCCCGTTGATGACACAGAAAACGGGAACAATGGCGATATAATTTTCTCCGTTCTCAAACAGTTTTCTCTGCAAAAGATGCATATCGTCGGAGAAGGTTTTTAAGGATACCATGTAAGAAGGGGCGGCAATGGCAACGTGCCACTTATCAAGAACATAGATTCGGTACATCTTGTCGGAAACAAAGGACGCGCATCTGGAGATAAAGAACTTATTCGTGATCTCGATCATCTGCTCAGGAAAGACCATACGCATGCTCATCGTATCAAGTACGTCAATAAGGCATACCCTGTCATATCCGTGAAGGGTTATGTCCATGTTCAGGGCAGATTCATTCGGGATCTGTTCTTTTTCTGAATACAGGAGCTTAAGCTCACAGCTTCTCACAAAATCCTTAAGGCTCTGTGCCATGGCAGAATTCTCTGCAGTATGTTTCCCTGCAGATTGAGGCTTTACAAAATCAGAACCCTGCCGCGATCTTTCCAGGCCGTATCTGCTTTCTATCTCCATCAGATACCTGACCATTCCCCTGTTGTCCTCGGAAAGAGTTTCAGTATTTGAAAAAACATATGGATTATAGCGCTGGATGGCATCATTTTCTCCTGCCGCCGCAACTACAAAAGCACAGTTGGCAAAGACATTCCTCCCGTCGACCGTACCGATCTCGCCCTCTGTCAGGCATCCGCAGATGTTGGTATTCTCGTATACGGAAAGCTCCCATTTCACACTGTTTGTATAAAATCTGTACCTGTCCCTGCAAGTATATCCAAAAAGCGTCTCCGCTTTCTCAAAGGTCTCTATCTTTCCTAACATCCTGCGGTTATCGGAAATAACCTTCCCGTCATAGAAAAAGCCTCTCTTAAGCTTTGCGCCGGTCTCCACGTAATGGTTAGCTTCAATAAAACCCCCATAGTATCCGGTTATAAACGGGATATCGGTTTTTCCGCTGTAAGCCATGGGAAAGAGGAATATAAGCTCGTCATTTTCCCGTATCTCATCTCCTACCACCTCCCGGTATACATCAGCCGCATTTCGTCCGTCCAACTCAAGTATCTTCTTTCCATCGGACTTAGTCACCGAAAGCTCATCCCCGACAACCTGCATCCCCGAAGAAAGATAGCCTGCCGCTTCAACCTTTTTTCCGCTGATCGTGGCCGCGATAATGCTGTTATCGGACCACCCGTTCTCATCAAAAACGAAGCCTGATTTCCCAGAGCTCTCCCGGTCGATATCATTATTATTTACAACTCCGCCGATCAGTTTTACGCCCGGGAACTCCTCATTGCTCAGATCCGTAAAGCGCTTGATATCCCCATACTTATCCGGAAAGAAGGCAAACATAAGCCCGGTATTGTCACGGACCACCGCATCCTTTACGATATCGCACAGCTCCTTCGCAGGGATCAGATCCGTATCATTCTTAAATACCGGGATCCTTACCGATCTGATGCTCCCCTCAGACATCTGTGTAATGGATATTACACATTGATAATGTAAAAGCCTGCCTCCTCTTATAACGGCAGAAGTGCTGGTTCCTAAAATATGTGCCTTGGGGATGATGTTCTTGATAAATGCCGCAAGTTCAACCGCTTCATCCGCTAAATGGACCGCAGTATGGATACGTATAAGGATCTCTCCCTTCTGGGAGTTCAGCATCAGCTGATTCAGCGTGTCGGCAAGCCTTGTTTTTGACATATATTGCAGATTCCAGGTAAACATATTTTCCTACATCTCCCGCGCAAAAACCAGTCCGGCATCCGGAAAGAAAAATGCCGGATAAGCCGTCCTGCGATACTGTTCTATATCGAAATATATTTTGACAAATTAAAGTATAACATACAATTCGAATCTGTGCCATAGATTAAAAAACTGTTACAATTCGGCGCCTGACCAACGCTGAAATGTAACGCACATCGTCCATCCCTGATCGCCTTCGGCGATGGACGATGTGCTGTCGGCTATATTTACATTATCTGCCCGAGCCACGCAGTAAATGCGCGGCTCGGGACTTAACAGTAACAAAAACTGCCCATATATTGCCCATATATTGACAAGATATATTTGTTTGCATTTTCCGTAAAATATGATATGATATATACGCTGTGGGGTCATAGCTCAGCTGGGAGAGCGTTCGCTTGACGTGCGAGAGGTCATGGGTTCGAGCCCCGTTGGCCCCATATTTTTTATGTCCCGGGGTTTTGGCAGGACACTGCGAAGCCTGATAAGGAACGAAAAAGAGAGGAGGTTTCCCTTCTCTCTTTTTCGTATGCCCAGGCTCACGTTGTACTCCCCTGTCTTTAAAACGGTCGATCATATCCTTAACACAGGCCCCGGCCCGTTCACAGGTTTCCGGGGCACCGGGATCCCTGTGGGCTCTTTTACTGCCTTAAATCAATCAAAAAACCGGAAAACAGAAAATGGGCTAATTCGACGATGCGGTAGAAAAGTTGCGGATCCACGTCATAAAGGTCTGAAAAATATCCAGGAGTTCTGTCAGATCCCGGCTGACAGGGAGGTCATAAGCCTGACCGGCTTCTCCCGTATCCGTTTCCTCGTTCAGCTCAACTTTTTTTATGTCTTCGGACTGATCCACTGTCAGGTCAAAGCCCTTAAAACTCTCGTTATCCGGAAGAAGCATGGAAAAGCCGGGGGTCAGATCGATTGAGAGCTCAGCATCATCTATCAGGAGCCCAAGCACATGGCCTCCCTTTTTGTGATCATCTGAAATAAAATGGAAATGCCACCCCGCCGCGTTCAGGTCCTTCATATACTCAGGACAATAGAGCCCGACAACGGTGCCGTCGATATCTTCATAATCAAAGAATGTCTGGTCTGTTTCGAGCACCTTCGCCAGAGGTTTGTACGGCTCCTCCTGGGCAAGCTCGCTGCGCACGTTCATTTCCGTAAAATGCCCGTCCAGGCGGACCATATAGAACATATTTTTCCCCAGACTGTCCACTTTTTCATCAAGCAGCGCCTTTAACGCCTCAACGCTCTCCGTACCCTGAAGTGTTTCCGTCCTGTCCGCCTCAAAAAAGGTCACATCGGCAAAGGGGATAGTGTCGGTATCTTTCACCTCTTCCACGCTCCCGTCTCCCAGAGCCCTGTAGACCACGCCATCCAACATGATCAGCTCGCCGTTAAGCCGGTCAAAGGTACCGATCCCGATATCTCCGTTCTCTTTAAGCGTCCCGGCGCTTATGCTCCCATGATAGTCCCCCAGGGTCAGCCCCTGCAAAAGAGATACCTGATATATCTTCTCCCGGTTGCTTTCCTCTGCTTTCACGGGGATCGCCGAGAAACCGGAAACGCTCCCCGAAATAATGATCGCTGCAGCAAGCAGCACTGATGATATCCTCTGTTTCCTCCTGTTCATGCACTTTCCCTCCGTTTTCTGAATTATTTTACAACTGCTGCCGACAGCCTAACCGCCGGTCACCTCCTGCCCCGATTCCGAAGGAATCGTGCGCTCAGGCATAAACTTTAGTTTATGCCGATCCGGTCAGCCTGCTGACCGAATCATTTCCGCATTCGATAAAGCCACCCAGATTATTTCCCGAGTTCGTATGCTAATAATGACAGATCGCCGGACGTAAGTCCGCACTCCTCTTCCTCACTGTCAAACATTATATAATAATGATCCTCTCCTTCATCAATGTAAGCCATGCGGATATTTTCCCCGTCCCCAAAGCAATGGGCAAAAAAGCCTTCATAGCTTTCCTCCCACTCTGAAGCATACCGTTCCTTATCCCCCGGCATAGAATCACTCACGTCTCGCGCCTTTCCGACCCTCAGCTCATATCCCTCCGACTTATACAAAGCTTCCACTGTCCCTGTCCTGTACCGGTATGTGGCTAACTCCATCTTCTGTCCGTTTTCTAAAACTATCTCCTCTTCCTTCATGGCAAAGTCAAGACCCGCCCACTCTGTCGCTACGGTAAGGCTCTGCGTCTCGCCCCATGGATTGGCAAGACGGGCTTCTTCAACTTTCTTAAGTATTTCGTCATCTGTTTCAATATGACGGTTTTCCTCAGCCTGTTTTGCCTGTTCTGTATTGACATCCGTCAACGCAGACGAAGCACCATTCGCTTCCTTTGCCTGCCCTGTCAGATCTATATGGATATGGCACCCCTGCATTACCGTCAATATCAGGCATGATACAAGGATCATCATGACCGTACGTAGCCGGCCGATTTTCTTTTTCATAAATACGCTCCTCACTGCGCCGATTTGCGCAGCAAATCGTGCGCTTAGGCATAAACTTTAGTTTATGCCGATTTGCCCCTATCTCTTGTCATGATCGATAAATTCAAGGCAGATAACGGCGATAAATGCATAGACAAAAATGAAAAGGACAAGGAATCCCCAGCATTTAAGGACATTATCCGCTTCGAAGGCATAAACCGGATTCTGATTGTTTTTACCGCTCCAGTCAAGGATCTTATCCTTCATATCGTTCTGCTCAAGATACAGCATTGTCTCATAGATCGGCTTCTGTCCTTCTATCTCCATATTTTTAAGCTTTGCCGCCGAATTCCAGAGCGAGGTCATGGGCTTGCTGTTATAATCCCCCTGGGAACAAAGAGCGGTGAGTCCCCACTTTGCTATCGTAAAATTCGTGATCTTTACGGAGAACCCCGAAAGCTGAAAGAAAGCACCGGAAAAAACCAGCTGAAAGATCAGAAGGAACGGCATGACAGTCATCGCGGCAGTCGTGGTATGCACAAAGGAAGATACCATCAAAGCCATCATATCGGCACAGTATGTGGTCAAGAACAGAGAGATTGCGATATCGACGATCGGCCAGGGTGTTATAAGACTCTCGGTCGGAAAGCTCACTTTGGTAAGCTTGCAGACCATGATCGTTATAACTGTCTGGGCCAGACAGAGAGACGCCTGATATATCATGTGCGCGGCAATATACGCGGAAATGTGAAGCCCGGAACGATGTTCCCTCTTCACAATCGCCCTCTCCCTGCAGATCACCTGGATCGAATTAAAAAACCCGTTCCAGATACAGATACAGGAAAGGGCAAAGGTTCCCATCAGAGTCCCCTCCTGGGTCTTAAAAAGATTGGCGCCTACGACAAAGGATACAAGTCCTGCTATGATAGCCGCCATCGGAAGCACCTTCCAGTCATTCTGGAAAATAAACATCCTGTAGAGCTTGCCGAGATATATAAAGGTCTGGGAGAACCGTCCCTTATGCCTGAGTGTTTTTTCCCCCATTGCCTAACCCACCTTTCTGTCCTGTTCTCCGGCCTCTGAACCCGTGCCCGCGATAAGGTCCGCATATTTCTCAACGAACTCGTCGGCCCGTCCCTCTCCGCCTTCATCCTTCTGGTTGATGCTGAGGAGTATTTCTTCCATGGACTGCTTTCCGAAGAAATCATATGCTTCCTTCACCGGCCCGTAATAAGCAAGCCTCCCGGTTCTTGAGGCATCCTTGGCCAGTACGATGACATCATCAAACAGATCGATCACACGATCCGGCGTATGGGTGATGACAATAACGATCTTTCCCGAATCGGCGATTGCCCGAAGCTTTTCAAAGAGCCCTCTTGCCACGACTCCGTCAAGGCCGGAATCCGGCTCATCCAGAATAAAAAGAGAAGGATCGGAAATAAACTCCATCGCGATCGACAGACGTTTTTTCTGTCCCCCGGAAAGTTTTTCAACAAGGCTTGTTCTGATCGTGGAAAGTCCGAAGTCCTCCAGCACTCCCTGCACCCTCTCTCTTCGGATCGGTATCGGAGTGTCTGCCGGAAGTCGGAGCGAAGCCGCATCTGACAGAGTGAGCTGTACGGTATCGTTCCCCCTCATCAGATCCTGCTGGGGGACGAAACCGACATCATATTTAAGTTTATTATATTCCCTGTAAATATCCTGATCCTTTAAAAGAATTGAGGCATCCGCCTTTTCATAGCCTGTGACCGCATTGACGAACGTCGTCTTTCCTGCTCCCGACCCTCCTAAAAGAAGCACCATATGCCCGGGCGGGATATTCATGTGAATATCCTTTAACAGACATTTCTTCTTAAAGAAATCCAAAGCGGTGCGTTCCTTTATGTTTACCGTAAGCCCGTTATCCAGGGTCTCTGCGCTTGCGCCGGAAATTTTTGCGCCCGCATCCTTATCCGGATGTTCAACCTGTATGTTTGCTTCAAACTTCTTTGAAAATCCCCAGACAAGAGAAGTGATTCCCTCTATAAGTATCCAGCTCAACACCCACTTTTTGCTCCTTGCAAAGACCTGGCAGAGTCCGAGGTAGATACGTATCAGATAAATAAACCTTGCCAGTGTAATAGAAAGAGCAAAGATGGCAAGAATGACGTGTTTCCACGACCCCTCATCAATAAGGGTTAACGGAATACTGACCACATAATAAGGGATCGTAAGTATCACAAAGCTCCGTCCGTCCTTTTCCCTGTTGGAGCAGAGGCTTATCTGGTATTCCCTTGCCACAGGCACGAACGCAAGCCACCACCTTTGAACGCCGCATTTTTTCATGATTTCCATATATCCGACGGCAGTCATCAGCCATCCGATAATACCGGTAAACTCCTGCCCGTTTATAACAGATCCCATCCCAATCCTCCTACTGCGCCGATTCCCTACTGTATTCTTGTCCCCTCCGGAACCATATCATCCACAAAGATGATCTTACAGCCGCAGGCATTGTTCGTGCCCGCAAGAAGCATGCCTTCGCTTGTCACGCCGGTTATCCTTGCAGGGGCGAGATTCGCGATCACTATTATCTTTTTGCCGATAAGCTCTTCAGGCTTGTAATATGACTTAACGGACGAAACTATCACCCTCTCCTTAAGCCCGTCGAACAGCGTGAGCTTATAGCAGCTGTGGGACTTCCTGATCTCCTGGCATTTAAGGACCCTGCAGACCCTTAGATCAAGCTTTGCAAAATCATCTAAGGATACCTCTTCCTTTACGGGTTCTACCGGATCGGGATCTCCATATTCGACCTTTTCTTCCTTCTCCTCAGACGGATCCTTTCCTATTTCGGACACCGGGATCATCTCCTCTTCAGTCTTAGGGGCTGAGAAGTCAAGAAGCCTAACATAACTCTCCTTTTCTATCGCATATAAGAAGAGATAGAGCCTCGGCCCCTTTTCCTTGTTGAGAAGCAGCTGATATACGTTTTTGAAGAACACACCCTGTATTTTTTTCAGATTTTCGGCATTCTCGCCAAATACCTGCTTGGGAATGTCATACAGCATCGTGTTGAGCTCATCAAGGGTGTATTCATTATTGTTCAGATAATCATGAAGGATCTTTATCTCCTTCCTCTCATCCTCGCTCAGTTCTTCATACCTCTCCCAGTTCCTGTAGGGAAGCAGCTTGTTTGCATTTTCGGGTGAACAGTTTTCAAGCCAGTACCTCGCAAGATCAAGCCTCTCCTTAAAGTCCTCATACTTATACGGCTGGTCTATCTTTGCAAACACCGTTTCCAGCATGGGAACATTAAAATCCACGATGGATCCGAGCTGGACTAACAGAGCCATCGGAACAGTCTTTATCTCCTTATCGGTGAGCAGGCAGTTCTGCATGACGGATCTTATATGGTCATCGGCTTCACCGCTTATGTACTGGTTATACATCTTGTCGAATTCAAAATACTGCCTGAGTATCCCGTCATCAAAGCAGAGGTCAAAAGCCTTATTGGGCTCAACTCTCGAATAAAGCCATAAGAGAATCTCAGGCTGGTAGATCTTAAGAAGGGTATCCGGCGTAAGATTGAGCCCTGATGAGCCCGACATCTTTCCGGTAGTCCCTTTAATCCCGATAAATTCGTATCCTTTAAAGATGGGAGCCTCGATCCCGAATATCTTTTCCGCAATCACGCGGCTTGTATCGTATGAACCTCCCGGGGCTGCGTGATCCTTTCCTCCCGGCTCAAAATCCACTCCTTCATACATCCATCTCATCGGCCAGTCAACCTTCCAGGCCAGCTTGCAGTTTGTATCCTTTGTAAAGTCAAAGCTTCCCGTATGTCCGCATTTGCACTCGTATTCGGCGATCTTTGTATCGTCATCGTATGAAATGACCTTTGTTGTATCTCTCCTGCAGTGCGGACAGTAAATGCTCACGGGAAAATAGGCTTCCCTTTCTCCCTCCACCGCATCCTGCGTGCGGAAGCTGTCAAGGATATCGAATATCTCGGCTCTCTTTGCAATAGCCGTGAGTATATGCTCCCTGTACTTTCCGCTTCTGTACATTTCGGCCTGATGGCGGTAGTCCATTTCTATCCCGAATTTTTGAACTGAAGCCTCAAACTCCTTCTCGAAATGCTCTGCATAGTTCTTCTCATCCGTATCGAAAGGATTCGGGACATCTATGTAGGGATATCCGATATATTTTTCAAAGCCCTCGGTGATCTTATCAACGTTTACAGGCACTTTCCTGAGCCTGTCAAATTCATCCCACGAAAAAAGAAGGACCGCCTTCTTTCCCAGCCTCTCCAGTGCCTCCACGACAAACAGACTTGTTGCAACATCCCTGAAATTACCGATATGAATAGAGCCCGAGGGGCTGATGCCCGCCGCGCAGATGTATTTTTCCTTATCCGGCTTCTTTTTTACTATTTCTTCAGCTATAACATCCGACCAATGCATTTTTTCTCCTCCTGTTTATAAATGGGTCCCCGTCCCTGAAATGCCTGATATACACTCCGCAAAGGCAGCAGCTTATGAAAAACGGGGCTCCAAACCTGAAACGCCCGATAAACCCTCCGCAAAGTCGATAGCTCCTCAAAAACGTATTAACATAGTATCATATTAAAAGATTTCTATCAAATAAGACTATTGTTAAAGATAAAGCACTTGAAATTTTATTACTCTTCAAAACTATAGTCAACGTCAATAACAAATTGACGTTGACTATAAGTTCAGAAGCTCTCCGCCATATGTCCTGTCAGGTTTAGCCCGCCGGGTTTCAGATTTACCGGACTCATGCTGTTATAGCCGATTTCAACCATCTGCCCGTCTTTGCCAAAATCAAGCTGCTCTTCTATATGATCCCTGCCTTCATCGCCTGTTTTTATCTTCTGCCATTCTTCGCCCAAATTAAGCAGTTCTTCCATATGATCCATGTATTCCTCTTCGCTCACAATAAAACTGTCGTCAGGCCCATCAATCTCAATACAGTCCTCTCCACCGTTGCCTCCCAGACCAAAGTATGAGTCCTTGCGGGTTCCGTCAACCCCCTCGGGAAGCTCATAGCCTGCATAATAATACTGCCGGCCATCCCGGCCACCCCCGTTATCAACGCCTGAACCGACGAGCCTTGCCCTGCCGCCATCTATCATGGATACGACCTGCATATAATAGCCGTGATTTCCGTACTGGCTTAGTATCCTGTTCTTTTTTTCAACATACGATACGCCCCCGAAGGATGAAAACTCGCCTGTAAGAACCGTTTCTCCAATTTCCTTGTTTATAGTGAATATATAGACGCCCGCAACATGAAAAGTCCCAAATGACATTAACAGCTCCGGAATGTCATCGCCGTCTATATAGCCGAACGCGAATCTGGCCGTACCCACCCCGCCGAATTCCTCTTTCAGTTGATCGACAGTATTTAACCCGATTTCTGATTCATACAGAGAAAGCGCCTCCAGGGCTGGCGGCACAGCTTCCTGTCCGTTCATAAAGGCTTCGAACAGTTCAGTCAGAGAGCCGTATATCTTATCATCCTCCCCTGTTTCCGGAGCCTGTGCTTTTTTGTCGAAATTATCCTCAATAGAAGAATCCTCTGCTTTTACCGGCAAGTCATCCTCCATGTGGCTGCATGAACCAAAAAGCGGAAGGATAAATAAAAATAACAGTATGGTACAGCATCTTCCGAATCGTTTCATATACCGTTCCCTTCTAAACCCGTGCACATTCGGGAAACCTGCCACGGATCTGTAACCGTCAGCTTCGTTATTTGCCTGTTGACTATAAGGGAGAATAGAATCTATGTGTCAAAGGCATCTGATCGACGTTTATATCACAGCATTATGATCTTAGCACGCGATACTGAAGTTTTCCATAT
>JAIKXO010000036.1 GCA_024684065.1 Lachnospiraceae bacterium | reverse complement strand
GATCGAAGAGAAGCTTGCGCCGGGCATGGTCCCGCATATCTACTTCTATGATACGGTAATGAGCGCCTGCGGAATGGAGGACTGCACATCTTACCAGGTCATGAGAGATGCGATGCTCGAGCATAAGACTTTCCCGAAATTCTCGGATGATATCTCGACCTTCATGGTAAATACTCTTTTGCTTACAAGCGATGTAGTTATGGACCATAAGGAGAAGAAGGAGCTGACCCGCCGGTTCATCACGCCGGATCTTGATGACATCACGGAGAAGCTGGTTCTGATGGAGCCTTATCTGGGCGCAGAGAGAAATAATATCTACGAGCCGAACAGGGCTTTTATCGAGAAGGAACTCTATGGGGATCCTAAGCTTCATCTGGCTGTCAGCAAGCTTAAGTTCAATTTTATGACCAATGCACAGGCTCTTCTGCACGGCGATCTTCATACCGGTTCCATTTTCGTTAAAGAGGACGGAACCAAGGTATTCGACTGTGAGTTCGGAACCTTTGCTCCCATGGGCTATGATGTCGGGAACCTGGTCGCAAATATGATCTTTGCCTATGTAAACGGACTGTCCACCGATGACGAGGTTTTCTGTGACTGGTGTCTCGATGTTATCGAGCAGAGCATGGATCTTTTCATTGAAAAGTTCAACAAAAAATACGACGAAGCCGTTACCGAACCCATGGCAAAGGTAGAGGGTTTCAAAGAGTGGTATTTTGACAGCATTCTGAATGATACTGCGGGCTATGCGGGTACGGAGCTTCACAGAAGGACCGTAGGTATGGCAAATGTGGTGGATGTAACCACTATCGCGGATGAGAAGAAGAGGCTTCTTGCGGAAAGGATCAATATACTGGCCGGCAAGGATTATATCCTGAACCAGGAGAAGTACCGCACGGGTAAGGATTTCAGGGATGCCGTTGTCAGAGCCAGGGAAGCCGCAGAGAAAACGCTGTAGGAGATTGAAAACCTCCGGTCTGCTGCAATGCATGTAAACAGGCCGGGGGCGGTATATTAACAAAACATCTTTTGGAGGTATTGATTATGCCAGGTTTGGATGAATTTTTTGAAAAAGTGATCACCGTAAAGCTTCCGGAGGACAGACAGAGCGTGGATATACTGGATCAGACTCTTCTTCCCGGAACCGTGAAGCGTATAAACCTGAGGACTAAGGAGGAGCTCTGGGATGCCATCAAGAAGCTGAAGGTAAGGGGGGCGCCGGCCATCGGAGTAAGCGCTGCTTACGGTATCGCTGTTCTTGCTTCAAGGATAGAGGCATCTGATTTTGATTCTTTTTATAAGGAATTCAAGGAGCTTAAGGACTATCTTGCGTCTTCGAGGCCCACTGCGGTTAATCTTTTCTGGGCCTTAAACCGTATGGATGACAAGGCTCTGGCTGTCAAAGACAGGCCTCTTTCGGAGATCAAGGAGATTCTCTTTGAAGAAGCTCAGAAAATACGGGACGAGGATGTGGCGATCAGCCGCAATATAGGTGAATTAGGCTTTGAGATACTGAAGAATCTCAAGAAGGACGGGAAGGAGATCGGTATCCTGACCCACTGCAACGCCGGGACCATAGCAACGGCAAAATACGGCACGGCGACAGCCCCTATGTATATTGCGTTAGAGCATGGCTGGAAGGGTTCGGATATGCATGTGTACTGCGATGAGACCAGGCCGCTTCTTCAGGGCGCGAGACTGACCTCCTTCGAGCTTCATAATGCGGGGATCACCACCACCGTACAGTGTGACAACATGGCGTCCATGCTGATGAAGCAGGGGAAGATAGACGTGATCTTTGTCGGATGTGACCGTGTGGCTAAAAACGGGGATTCGGCCAATAAAATAGGTACCTCGGGAGTTGCCATACTCGCTAAGCATTACGGGATACCGTTTTATATCTGTGCTCCTTCCTCAACGATAGACCTGAAGACGGAGAAGGGAGACGATATCCCCATTGAAATGAGGGATCCCGAAGAGATAACCACGATGTGGTACAAGGAAAGAATGGCTCCCGAAGGGATAGATGCTTTCAATCCCGCCTTTGATTATGCGGAGCATGAACTGATAACCGGTATAATCACGGAAAAAGGGATCGCCACCGCGCCGTTTGATAAGGCATTTGAGAAGCTGGGGATCTGACGGCTATAACGGCCGGTTGTATATTGGCAGTTACTTATAATCCGCAGCCCCGTAAGGAGGCTGCTTTGAAAGGAGGAAGGCTTAAAGTGAGCGGATATGACAAAAAATGGGAAAAGGAGGTACTGGCGCTCGCCGACGGCATCAGGATGCGTGTTTTCGAACACACGGTAGAGCAGAATGGGGGATACTTAAGCCAGGCCTGCTCTTCAGCGGAGATTTTCGCAGCGCTTTACCACGGGCTTTTAAAGCTCCCGAAGGTCAAGGAGCCGATGATGCCGGATCCCTGGCAGGGAGTACCGGGACCGGACAACCCGATACATACTGGGATCAAATTCAATTCAAACGGACTGCCGGGATATGACAGATTCATCTTATCACCGGCGCAATATGCTCTGGTGCTTTATGCAGCCCTTATTGAGACCGGAAGAATGGCCGAGGCCGGGATGGAGGCCTATAATCAGGACGGAGGCAGTGTTGAGATGATCGGCGCTGAGCATTCGCCGGGCATGGAGGTTACGACCGGCTCCCTGGGGCAGGGTATATCCCAGGCTTCGGGAATAGCGATGGCGATGAAGCTTAAGAAGGCCCGCGGACGTGTGTTCACCTTCCTGTCGGACGGTGAATGCCAGTCGGGTGAGTTCTGGGAAGCACTTCAGGCCTCAAGCTTCCACAAGCTTGACAATCTTATCATGGTCGTAGACAGAAACGGGTGCCAGTGTGACGGACTTATGAAGCCTGTTATGAATATAGAGCCCTTCGATGACCGTTTCCGTTCCTTCGGCTGTGAAACCGTTCGTATAAAGGGACATAAGCCTCTGCTTCTTGCAGAAGCCCTTAATACACCCCACAGGGGGAAACCGCTTGCGGTGGTGATCGATACCTCACCTTATCACGGACTTGAGTTCTTAAAGGAACGCTCGCCGAAGTTCCATTATGTGAGATTTTTAAATCCCGACCAGCGCGAGGAATATAGGGAGCGGTACGAAAAAATGGCAAAGGAGCGTGGCAGGTAATGGAAATATTAAAGAGAGTACATGCAAATAATATTGTTAAGTGGGCGAAGGACAAGCCTGAGGTGCTTGTTTTATCGGCTGATCTTACCAGCTCCTGCGAGGCTGACGCCTTCAGGAATGCGTATCCGGACCGCTTTTTCTCCATGGGCATTGCCGAACAGAATATGCTGGCATTTGCGGGCGGTCTTGCCAGGGAAGGCTTTATCCCTTATGTCCATACGTTTGCGGTCTTTATCTACAGGCGTGCTTTGGACCAGATCGCGATGTCTGTTGCCTATCCGAATCTTCCGGTAAAAATGATAGGATTCCTTCCCGGAGTGACGACGCCCGGCGGAGCGACCCATCAGGCTATAGAGGATACCGCAATCATGCGTTCGATGCCTAACATGACGGTCCTTGAAGTGGGAGATGCCACCGAGGTTGAGAATGTGACGGAGATAGCCTACAGGATCCCGGGGCCTGTCTATGTCAGGATGCTGAGGGGTGAGCTGCCCAGAATATTTACGACGCCGATGGAATTTAAGAAGGCAAGAAAGCTTTCCGAAGGAAATGACATTGTGATCATTTCGGCAGGTCTCTGCACAGAGGAGGCCCTCCGGACGACGAGGGTACTTGAAAAGAACGGGATAGAGGCGGCTATGTATCATATATCCACCCTTAAGCCCTTTGAATATCCCGAGATCATGGAGAATATCAAAAAGAGCAAAAAGGGCGTTATCACAATGGAGAACCATACCGTGATAGGAGGCCTTGGCTCTGCCATAGCCGAATGCATGGCAGAAGAAGGGATCGGCAAGAAGCTTTACCGTATAGGTATAAAGGATCAGTTCCTGCACGGGGCAAGCAGAAAGTATCTTATGGAGGAATACGGACTGAATGTGACCTCTCTGCTTCAGACAGTTGAAAAGGCTGTCGGAAAGAAGCTTAAATATGACGAAGCGGATATAGGAGAGGTATTTATCCCTGCCCTTCATTCCGACGCCAAAGCTGAGGCATTGTAAAACCGTTATAAGCTTATAGTAAACGCAACATGAAATTGCGTTTACTATAACTGTTCAGCACCCCGACGATCCATCTGAAGCAGGTTTTCAGGATGGAATACAAGGATCTCAAGGGGTGCTGAATCATTACTTATAGTAAGCGAAGAAAGCAATTGCGGTTTGAGCTTGCTCAAACCCGCAATTATTCTCTGAGCGGCATTATCCAAAACGAATTTATTTAATTCGTTTTGGATAAAGTAAGCGCCGGGATCAGTTGTGGTCTGAGCCTGTAAATAACCGCAATTATTCTCCGGCCGACAATAACCTGAGCGGATCTGTTGATCCGTTCTGGTTATAATCTTTGTCAGGAGGTGCAGGCATGAAGTTTGCATATTATGATGATGATGTCCTGAAAAGGCAGATCTCGGGAGAGAGATTTACGGTTTCCTATCGATTCCGGGGGGATGAGCAGGACTGCCTTTTACGGGCAAAAACGGTCTGCGTGGAGCAGACGGTGGAATTTCCGGCGGAGCATATCGAATGCGATACGATACAGAATGATATCCTTGGCAGGATAGAAGAGTTTGTAAAGGCAGGGGAAGACTGCTACCGGGCCGTTATAAGCTACCCCATAGAGAACGTGGGGGAGGATTTTCCGCAGTTTCTCAATACACTGTTTGGAAATTCGTGTATATTGCCTGATATTACGGTTGAGGATGTAACTCTCCCGGAGTCCATGAAGGATGTGGTCAAAGGTCCCAAATACGGATTAGAGGGCCTGCGTGATAAGCTTTCAGTAAAGGAGAGGCCTTTCTGCTTTACCGCTTTAAAGCCCCTGGGGCTTCCTCCCGAGGCTCTGGCGGAGCTTGCTTACCGTTGTGCACTTGGCGGGATCGATCTGATAAAGGACGACCATGGAATTCTTGATCAGAGCTTTGCGGAGTTTAAAAAGAGGGTAAGGCTTGTTTCCAAAGCAGTGGAAAAGGCCAATTCAGAGACCGGGGGACATACGGCCTATATCCCGAATGCTTCGGGCTCCTTTGCGGGGATGCTTGACAGGATCAGTGCCGTGGAGGAATACGGCGCAGCCGGTATTATGTTCGCACCGGGGCTTGTGGGCTTTGATATGCTTAACTATGCCGCGAGGCATACGTCTCTGATCGTCGTGGGACATCCTGCCTTCCTTGGGAGCTATATGGACAGGGGTAAGGGAGGAATAGACTGCGAATGCCTTATAGGCCTGCTTCCGAGGCTTGCCGGGGCGGATATCATGGTATATCCGAATTTCGGAGGACGCTTCTCCTACAGCGAAGAGCAGTGCCACGGGATACAGGAAATGGCGATCGCCGAAAGGGGATGGCTTAAGAAAACTGTACCTTCGCCCGCAGGCGGAATGACGGTTCAGAGGATCGATGAAATGAAGCGTTTTTACGGAAATGAGGTGTCACTTCTGATCGGGGGGAGTCTTTTCACTTCTCCTGGAGGATTGACAGAGAACTGCAGGAAATTCAGGGACAAGCTTGAAGAGAAGTAAAGAAGAAAGGTTATAAAAGTACCTAAGCGCACGATCTGCTTCGCAGATCGGCGCAGGAAAGGAGGGAGAATGTTAAAAGGAATACCTGACATCATATCACCGGATCTGTTAAAGGTTCTTCATGCGATGGGGCATGGCGATACTCTGGTAATAGGGGATGCAAATTTCCCCGCGACTTCGGTGGCTGAAGCGAAGAATCATATAAACATCCGTTGCGACGGGCAGAGGGCGACGGATCTTCTGGATGCGATACTTGAGCTGTTTCCTCTGGATGATTTTGTTGAGAAGCCTGTGACGATCATGGATAAGATGGAAATGCACAGGGATCTTGAATGCCCTGTATGGGATGAATTTACGGATATTGTTGCAAAACATGACAAGCGGGGAAAGGATGCGGTCGGGTTCATGGACCGGTTTGAGTTTTATGAGGCGGCTAAAAATGCCTATGCCGTGGTTTCCACGACGGAGCATGCTTTTTATGCCTGCATTATCATACAGAAAGGATGCTTATAATGATGAAAAAAATAATAAACACTCCCGAGGGATATACGGATGATATGCTTAGGGGCATTTATGCCGCGCATGGAGACATGGTCAGGTATGTGAATGATGATCTGAGATGTTACTGCACGGCAAAAAAGAAGGAGGGGAAAGTCGCGATCATCACCGGCGGCGGGACCGGACATCTTCCTCTGTTCTTGGGCTATGTCGGTGAAGGGCTTTTAGACGGATGCGGGGTCGGAGGAGTGTTCCAGTCACCCTCGGCGGAGCAGATCGTTAATGTTTCGAAGGAAGTTGAGGCAGGAGCCGGAATACTCTATCTGTACGGAAATTATACCGGGGACATCATGAACTTCGATATGGCCGCGGAGATGCTTGAGATGGACGATATCACGGTCAAAAGCATTGTCGGGGCGGATGACGTCCTGTCCAATAAGAATGTCGAGGCGCGCCGCGGAGTAGCCGGGATCTTCTTTATGTATAAATGTGCCGGAGCGAAGGCCGCTATGATGGGTTCTCTTGATGAGGTGCTTGCGGCGGCACAGAAGGCAAAGGACAATACCCGCACGGTGGGCTTTGCTCTCACTCCCTGCATCATACCGGAGATAGGGCATTCGAACTTTACCCTTGAAGAGGGCGAAATGGCCTTTGGAATGGGGATTCACGGGGAGCCCGGAGTCTGGAACGGCCCTGTGAAAACAGCACAGGAGCTTGCTAAGGAGTCGGTGGACGAGATCCTTGCGGACATGCCTTTATCCTCAGGCGAGGAAGTCTGCCTCCTTATAAACGGACTGGGGGCGACAAGCCTTGAGGAGCTTTATATCCTTTCAGGCAATGTCACGGAGCTATTGAAGGAGAAGGGTATAAAGATATACCGTACCTTCACAGGGGAGTACGCGACCAGCATGGAGATGGCCGGCGCTTCCATATCGATATGCAGGATGGCCGACAGCGAAATGAAGGAATGGATAGATCTTCCGGTGCATACACCGTTTTATACCCAGGCATAAATATCGATCTATCGTGAATTAACAGCGCAGGGAGGATCTCCCTGCGCCTTACTATCAGGAGATGAGAATATGGATATTATAAAAACAGACAGGCTTACGGATCTGTTTTCAGCAGCCGCTAAGATCTTTGCGGAGAAAAAGGAAGAGCTTTGCGAGATGGACGCCCGTATGGGAGACGGTGATCTGGGGCTTACGATGAATAAGGGATTCGGCGCCCTGCCGCAGCTTTTAAAGGAGAATGAGGAGCCTGATAATATCGGAAAGACTCTTATGAAATCCGGAATGAAGATGGCATCCTTAGTTCCCTCGACCATGGGGACTCTTATGGCCAGCGGGATCATGGAAGGCGGAAAAAGGCTGAACGGAAAAGAAGATTTTAATGCTTCCGCCCTGGCGGATTTCTGGGAGGGCTTTGCAGAAGGGATCAAAAAACGCGGAAAGTGCCTTCCGGGAGACAGGACAGTATTAGATGCCGCAGATGGCGCTGCAAGAGCAGCAAGAGAGGTGCTTACAAAGGATCCGCAGGCGACGCTTGAAGATGTTGCCAGGGCGGCTAAAGACGGTGCAGCGGCGGGGATGGAAGCTACGAAGGATATGAAGCCGAAATTCGGAAAAGCGGCGGTTCATGAAGCGGCAGCTGAGGGAGTCGTGGATCAGGGAGCCTGCGCATGTTATTATCTGGCTGACGCCCTGTACGGCTATATCAGCGGGAACTGATATAGCGCACGATTTACTCCGTAAATCGGCGCAGGGCCTGAGGGAGGACTGAAACGTCAGCCTTTCCTCAGGTATTTTTTTTCAAATTCATCCGGCGGAAGAGGGCGGGAGAAGTAATAACCCTGTACCAGGGCGCAGCCCATCTCTTTCAGTATCATAAGCTGCTTTTCCGTCTCAACTCCCTCGGCAATGACAAGTACCTTCAGATTCTTAGCGATCTCCATTATCAGCTCTACCAGCTGAACGTCTTTCTCATCATGTTCAATATTCATGATGAACGCCCTGTCCATCTTAAGGACATCTATAGGCATGGAGGACAGCATGTTCAATGATGAATAGCCGGAGCCGAAATCGTCCATTTCGATCTCATACCCCTTTTTCCTGAGACTCTCCACAACGGTGATAACCTGCTGTGCGTTTTCGGTATAGGCTGATTCGGTAACCTCCAGCTTCAGGCAATTATGATCCAGCTTATATTCTGTAAGTATTTCTTCCAGAGTATCCTCAAGATTCGGGTCGAATACATCCACCCGCGAAAGATTGACCGAAACCGGGATCGTTATTCCTGCAGTATCCCTCCATTCAGCGATCTGCTTTGCGGTTTCGGACCATACATACTTGTCAAGAAGGCTGATCTGGCCTTTTTTTTCAAATAACGGGATGAAATCGCCGGGAGAGATCATCCCCATTTCGGGATGACGCCAGCGGACAAGCGCTTCTGCGCTCGCAAGTCTGGGCGGATCTGTCTGTATATTGAATTTCGGCTGATAAAAGACCTCAAATTCTTTTGCTTCCAGAGCATGACGGAGGCCGCTCACCAGCTTTTGTTCAAAGTCTTCCCGTTCGCTTACCTTTTCATCGTATATGATAAGATGTTCTTTATAATTCCCGCGGGCAAGGTTACAGGCCGTACGGGCCCTGTCGAAAAGCTGGACCGGTTCAAGCTTCCTCTGCCACGGCATCACTCCCATGCGGAGGCGTATATTTGCGTTCGGGGCAAGTTCGCTGACCTTTGTCTGCAGGCGGTCATAGGTTGAACGGTATTCACCGGAACGGTCAGATTCCATTCCGGGAAACTGACAGTAGATATCAAAATGGTCCGCCTCAAATCTTCCCGCGATCCCGTTATATTCCTTCGCCACGGACTGGATCTCGGCGCCGAGCACTCTCAGGACCAGATCGCCTAATTTCCGTCCGTGAAGCGCGTTTACGGAATGGAACTGTTCTATGTTCAGGACTATGGCATCCATGGGTATGTCGGGGTGTTCATGGCATATCCGGTTGGCATACTGAAAGAAGAAACCACGGTTGTAAAGCCCTGTCAGGTCATCGGTTTCGGTTGCTAAGATCAGGCGTTTCGCCTTTTTCGCCGCCCGCATATTCTGAACGAGCAGCATAAGGATCACTAAAAGAACGATAATGACCACGGTAATCACTATCGTCAGATTGTCGAAAAGAAAATCCGTGAAGGTGAGTTTTGCGTCTTCCGTGATATGTTGCGCGATCGCCGCATCGACATAGAAGTCAGGGACCATGCTGGAGGTCTTTGCAAGTATGGAATAAAGTTCGGTCTGGCCTTTTTCTACCGCGAAGCAGTAATCCATATCAACGCCTATTGAAATGGTTGTCAGGCGGTATTTATTACATAGTCTGGAAATGTTGTTGTAGCGGTAATTACTGATTATGACACAGTCCGCCCTTCCTTTGGAAACGGCTTTTAAGCATTCCTCGGAGTTTATAT
This sequence comes from Lachnospiraceae bacterium, assembly GCA_024684065.1. The sequence continues at coordinate 8,965 of JAIKXO010000036.1, read as the reverse complement.
AGTATATCTTTTTCCAGGACGGGAAATGCTCATCCAGAAAGGCATCGTAATTGGGATTACCGTTATTAACAGCGACCATCACCCGTCCTTTTTTCCCGAAAATGTCCGGATCCGTGTTGCGGACTACTGCATACATTCCGGTATTCATAAGAACCGGAGTCATTACCATGCCGCGCTCTTCCGCGTCATACCCGCTCAGATTTGCCGGAAAGACACAGTCCACGTCTCCGTCCTTAAGCGCATTCATCGCCTCTTCGGCGGTTGGATATGAAACCGGTTCAAAATCAATATGGACGTTTGGTATACAGTCTGACGCATAGATAAGATAATCTTTAAGGACGCCCGTCAGCTCTCCGGTTTCCTTATCCTGTGCGCACAGTGCCAGATAATTATCCTGATATCCGACTTTGATGGTACCATGTCCGGAAAGCCAGTCTTTCTCATTTGTTAAGAGAAATCCGTTTGCTCCGGCTCTGCTTATGTATTTCTTATACATCTGTTCGTTATAATACCGGTTCTCGTCAAGTATCCTTTCCATCGCATAATCGAGATCGGAAAGCAGATCGGGACGATCTTTGCTGACAGCAAAACAGTATTCTGAGGAGCCGATCTTAAATACGGGAACCGCTAATGAGGGGTCTACGAAGGAGTCAACAGTAACATAAGCATCAATCTCTCCCTCTGTAAGCATCTGCAAAGATTCGGCTTCAGAAGCGGTGATCTCGACGATGTCGGGAGAGGCTCCGTTTTCCTCTGCCCATTCCGTGAGCATTCCGACCTGGATACTTTCCATGTTCACGCCGATCTTTTTCCCGTTAACGCTTAAGGGATCAGCCGGGGAGATCTCATCATTGTCATGGGCAATGAAAAGATAGTAGTCCTCTACTCCCATCGGAAGGGAAGAGAAAAGCATCTGCTCTGCACGTTCGGGAGTATAGGAAACATCGCTCATCAGATCGATCTCTCCCGTTTCCAGCATGCGCAGAAGATCCTGCCAGCTACCGCTTACATATTCGTAGCTCCAGCCGTTATAGGCGGAGAGTTTGAGCTGATACTCATAAGCATAGCCCGAACGGCGTCCGCGCTCATCCATAGTGTTATAGGGAGAGTCGTACCAGCCGACCCTGACGGTTTTCTGATCTGAGCCTGAGCTGTTCCGAGCCTCTGCCTTCTGATCCGTATCCTCAGCCCGTACTGTATGCAGGGCGATAATGCAGGATAACACTGTCAAAAGCAGGACGACAAATATCCGGAACGCGGGAACAATATGAAAATGTTCCATACGCTCTTTATTACCGCTCTGTTCGAAGCGTCCGTTAATGTATTTTTCTGAATTCGTTTTTTGCTTCATTACATTCTTTTGCATAAACGGGAGCAGGAAATCAATAGCACCATATCACGGGGAGCTCAGGCTCCTTTGGTTCACAGCTTAACCGGTCTTTGGGAAAACTCATGCCAAAGCCCCTGCCTGACAGGATAATACGCACATAATCAAGCTCGGAGCGTAAGCGCTCATCCGTTACCATGGCAAATACCATATCCTCCTTCAGGCGTTCGACAGTATGTATGTCCGAGCCGCAGGTCATTGTCATGCCATGGGAGCTTGCGTATTCATAAGCGGTCAGATCCATATAGGGGAGGTTTCCGCTGTTTGCGATCTCCCAGGCGTCGCAATGATTGGGATGGAGCCTTATTTCATCCATATAGCCTCTTTCCCTGAAGGGATGAGCCTGAACGACCAGACCGCCCTCTGAGTGTACCAGCTCGTACTGCTGTTCCTGCGTAAGCCTGATTATCTCCGGATGCTTTTTAAGCCATTCCGGTTTAAGCCCGTAGATCAGAAAATCCTCACCTGTACCGTAGGTGCTTTCCCAGCCGAAGAATACACTGATCCCCGTTTTATCGCCGCGCTCCTTTGTTTCATAATAACTCCGGCAAAACCTGTCGACCCATTCGTCCCATGGAAGGCTTCTGGGAATGCAGGTGTTTCCCAGATAAAAATGTTCGGTAATGAATATCCCGTCATAGCCAAGTGCTTTATATCCTTCGAGATAATCAGTCCCCCTGGCTCTGCCACAGGCCGATGAACCGGCTGTATGCAGATGTGTTTCATATTTATAAGGCATTTTCTCTTATTACATCCTTATCAGCTCATAATCCATGGTCCCGAGACCGATCTTTTCACCGTGTATCAGTGTTTCTTTCCACCGGACGTTTGGATTGCTGTCAAGAAAATGATCATGATGGCAGTGCCAGCCTTCTTTTGCAAGATTGTCGCCTAACTGGCTGTTCCGGATAGGCTCCGTAGCGAGGCACAGATCGGCACAGGCTTTATCAAGCGCAACAGGGTCAAAGGATGCGAGCATTCCGATGTTCGGAAGGATCGGGGCGTCATTTTCGCCATGGCAGTCGCAGTTAGGGGATACGTCCATGATCAGGCTGATGTGGAAGCAGGGTTTTCCGGCACAGATCGCCGCCGTGTATTCGGCCATCCTGCAGCACATTGATTCGACCGCCGTGTCGCTCTGATTTCTTATCGCGTCAAAGGCACAGGCTCCGATGCAGCGTCCGCAGCCTTTGCAGAGCTCCTGGTCGATCACAGCCTTTCCGTTTTCATAGATGATCGCGTCGGATCCGCATTCTCTCGCGCATTTCTTACAGCCTTTACAGAGATCAGGGTTTACTTTGGGCTTGCCGTCGTTATGCATCTGCATCTTTCCGGCACGGCTTCCTCCGCCCATTCCGATATTTTTAATGGCGCCGCCGAAGCCTGACATCTCATGTCCCTTAAAATGCGACAGGGAGATTATGACATCCGCATCATACAGTGTCCGCCCTATATAGGCTTCCTTGCAGTATTCCCCGTTTGGAACATCTACTATGATATCATCCGTGCCCTTCAGACCGTCGGCTATGATCACATAACAACCCGTGGTTACGCTGTTGAAGCCGTTGACCTCAGCGTTGTACAGATGATCTACCGCGTTCTTCCTGCTGCCCGGATAAAGAGTATTACAGTCCGTAAGAAACGGCTTTCCGCCGAGCTCCTTTATAAGGTCAGCCACCGCTTTCACATAGTTCGGCCTGAGATAAGCAAAATTCCCGAGTTCCCCGAAATGCATCTTGATCGCCGTGAATTTCCCGTTAAAATCAATATCCCCGATACCGGCTCTGCGGCAGAGCCTCTGCAGCTTGACACCCTGGCTCACCTCAGGCTCTGTCCTGAAATCAGTGAAATATACCTTTGCCTTTCCCAAAAAAAAACACCTTTCTCTGTCAATATGAGTTCTTCCGAATACTGATCATCCCGGATAAGATCAGTTCAGGTTACCGTCGTCTTTATCGTCTTCAGAAAGATTGCGGATCTGAGATTACTCAGGCCGCAATAATTATATTTTTCTTTTTATATTGTATCGCAAACAGGGGTTCTTTTACAATAGGAAGTACGATTTTCATCTTATTCGGAAGAAAATGCGTTACAATAAAACGCTGGTCAGGCGCTGAATTGTAACGAAAATGTTTTTAACGGCATAAAAACCGTTCTGAACAGCCTTCTGACAAAAAGTGGACAAAAAGTCTCCGGCCGGACAGAAGATATTATTGCAAAAGAGAGAGGGAAATGATAATATAACAGCAGTTGCCTTACAATGGTGTAGAGGTTTTTTCTACGTCATTTTTTTTTAAATATCATATATCATCCAGGGAGGAGAACATATGAAAAAAATGAAAAAGTTCATTGCATTAGCTCTCACGGCTTCGCTGGCATTTTCCCTGTCAGCTTGTGCCGGGACTACGCCTTCGGGAAACGAAAGCACCGAAACGGCTTCGGCATCGGAAGACAAAGCGGATGCTAAGGCATCCGATGTGAAGGTCGGGTTTATCTTTCTCCATGATGAGAATTCAACCTATGACCTGAATTTCATCAATGCCGCAAAGGAAGCCTGTGAAGCAGCGGGAGTTGAGTATGTGTTAAAAACGGGGATCCCCGAAGGCCAGGAATGCTATGATGCGGCATGTGAGCTGGCTGACGGAGGATGTGATATCGTGTTTGCCGATTCCTTCGGTCATGAGGATTATATGATCGAGGCGGCCAAGGAATATCCCGAAGTGCAGTTCTGCCATGCGACCGGAACAAAGGCTCATACGGAAAATCTCGATAATTTCCATAATGCGTTTGCCACGATCTTTCAGGGCCGTTATCTTGCAGGTATCGCCGCAGGCATGAAACTGAACGAAATGATAGATTCGGGAGAGATCACCGCAGAGCAGGCGAAGATGGGATATATCGGTGCATTTACCTATGCAGAGGTTATATCCGGATATACTTCATTTTATCTTGGTGCCAGATCAGTATGCCCTTCCGTAACGATGGAGGTTACGTTTACCGGATCCTGGTATGATGAAACAGCCGAGAAGGAAGGCGCAAATACACTGATCCAGGACGGCTGCGTACTGATCTCGCAGCACGCCGATTCCATGGGAGCTCCTACAGCCTGTGAGAGCGCGGGTGTTCCCGATGTTTCCTATAACGGATCCACCGAAAGCGCATGCCCGAACACATTTATAGTATCTTCAAGGATCAACTGGACTCCCTACTTTGCCCACATCATAGAGTGTGTAGAGAAGAATGAAGCCATTGAGACGGACTATACCGGTAATCTGGCTACTGGTTCAGTTGAACTTACAAGCTTCGGAGCCAAGGCAACGGCAGAGGGTACTGAAGAAGCGGTTGCCAAAGCAAAGGAAGAGCTCGAAGCCGGCACACTTCATGTTTTCGATACCAAAACATTTACGGTTGACGGAAAGGAACTTACAAGCTATGAGGCGGATGTTGACACAGACGCCGATTATACCCCGGATCACGAGGTTATCAAAGACGGCTATTTTGATGAATCCGGTGATGACTTCAGATCCGCGCCTTTCTTTGATCTTCAGATCGACGGGATCACTCTTCTTGATACTGCATATTAATAAAAAAGTTCATACGGGGCGGCAATGCCGCCCCACTTTTATGGGATGAAATGGCTTTATGGAGGAGCAGCGCAGGAAAAATGAGCAGTACAGCGATTTCATTTAAGGGTATTACAAAAGCCTTCGGCCACACAAAAGCAAATTCCAATATCAGTTTTGACATCAAAAAAGGGGAGATCTTAGCTCTCCTTGGAGAAAACGGAAGCGGAAAAACGACCCTTATGAATATTCTTTCGGGCATTTATTATCCGGATTCCGGAGAGATATTCATTGACGAAAAGCCTGTGAATATCAGTTCTCCGAGACATGCATATGAGCTTGGGATAGGGATGGTCCATCAGCATTTCAAGCTGATCGATGTCCTGACGGTTACGGAAAACATTGTGCTTGGACTTGATGGAAAACTGAATTTAAAGGAGGCTGAAAACAAAATAAGGGGAATCTGCGACAGATACGGATTTGAAATCGATCTGCGGAAAAAAATCTATGATATGTCCGTATCGGAAAAGCAGACGGTTGAGATTGTAAAGGTTCTTTACAGGGATGCAAAGATCCTTGTCCTTGATGAGCCTACCGCGGTGCTGACTCCGCAGGAAACGGAAAAGCTTTTTCATGTAATGAGGAATATGAAGGCTGATGGCAAATCGATCATCATCATCACTCACAAGCTTCATGAGGTCAGGGCCATATCAGACCGGGTTGCGGTATTAAGAAAGGGTGAATTCATCGGAGAGATCATTACTTCGGAATCCGATGAACAGCAGATGACGGAAATGATGGTGGGCAGAAAGGTATCCTTAAATATCAAAAGGACCCCTCCCGCTGATCCGAAACCGCGACTTATCGTTGAGAACCTGACCGTGAAGGATTCCGCCGGAGTACTTAAGCTTAAAAATGTCTCGTTTACCGCCAATTCGGGAGAGATACTTGGTATCGCCGGTATTTCCGGATGCGGACAGAAGGAGCTTTTAGAATCCATAGCAGGCCTTTCGAAGGCAGAGTCAGGCTCCGTCTGGTTCTGCGAAGAAGGAAAGAAAAGAGAGAATCTCATCGGAAAGGATCCGGAGGCCATAAACCAGATGGGGGTTTCTCTTGCATTCGTTCCCGAGGACAGACTGGGAATGGGGCTCGTGGGAAATATGGATCTTGCGGATAACATGATGCTTCGAAGCTTCCGGACCGGAAGGTCAGGGATATTTACCGACAGAAAATCCCCCAGACGTCTTGCTGAAACCATTGTAGAGGAGCTTTCCGTGGACACCCCCGGAATCTTCACCCCGGTAAGGCTGTTAAGCGGCGGAAATGTACAGAAGGTTCTGTTAGGGCGTGAAATATCCTCAAAACCCAGCGTGATCATGACGGCATACGCCGTGAGGGGACTGGACATCAATTCCTCCTATGTGATATATGATCTCTTAAACAGGCAGAAGGAGGAGAAGGCTGCGATTATATTCGTAGGAGAGGATCTGGACGTTTTACTGGCGCTTTCGGACAGGATCCTTGTTCTGTGCGACGGGGAAGTATCCGGGATTGTTGACTGCCCTTCTGCGGATAAGAATACTCTGGGACTGCTTATGACAAGAAAAGCTGTCGGTCAGCAGGAGGTCATGCCGGATAATTCCGGGTCGGAAACCTCTTCTAATAATGAAGGAGGTGCGGATCAATGAATGACAATACAACAAAAAAACCTCTTTTTCATGTCATAAGAACTGATAATATCCCGGCGTCAAAGGCCTGGCTGATAAGGGGCGCAGCCATTGTTACCGCGCTTCTTCTGTGTGCCCTGATAACCATGGTATTAACCGGCGATGATCCGATAGCGATATACCGGACCATTATTCAGGGGGCTTTCGGCTCGGCGAGAAAAACATGGATAACATTTCAGAATGTTTCCATTCTTCTTATCATATCCCTTGCGCTTACGCCTGCGTTTAAGATGCACTTCTGGAATATAGGCGGTGAAGGGCAGGTACTGATCGGAGGACTTGCAGCGGCTGCCTGTATGATCTGTATCGGAGAATCCCTGCCGGACTATCTTCTTATCCTTGTAATGATAGCTGCCTCTGTTTCGGCCGGTGCCTTGTGGGGCCTGATCCCTGCGATATTCAAGGCTAAATGGAATACAAACGAGACACTGTCTACTCTTATGATGAACTATATAGCCATTCAGCTTGTCGCCTATTTCACGATAATCTGGGAGGTGCCAAAGGGTTCGGGGAAGATAGGGATCATCAATCAGGACTCATCGGCGGGATGGCTGCCGAATATCGGCAACAAGTATCTGCTTCCCATCATAGTTGCCGTTCTGATCACGGTTTTTCTTTATATTTATCAGAAATATACAAAACACGGCTATGAGATATCGGTTGTCGGAGAAAGCAGAAATACCGCGGTATATGTGGGAATAAAGGTGGAGAAGGTCATTATAAGGACCATGCTGCTTTCCGGAGCCCTCTGCGGAGTTGCCGGCTTACTGTTAGTGGGCGGAATAAACCACACTGTTACAACTACCATCGCTGACGGGCAGGGATTTACGGGGGTCATGGTTTCCTGGCTTGCGAAATTCAACCCCATAGCAATGATAGCGACAAGCTTTCTGATAATACTTATGGACAGGGGTGCGGGAGAGGTCTCTACGGCCTTCGGCCTGAATCAGTCCTTTTCGGATATCCTGACGGGCATTTTACTGTTTTTCATCATAGGATGCGAATTCTTTTTAAGATACAGGATCACGTTTACTTCTGACAGCAAAGCAAAGGAGAAAGGAAAATGATAGATCTGGTGGCCTTTATCCCACGGGCGATACAACAGGGGATCCCTCTTATATACGGAAGCTGCGGTGAGACCATAACGGAAAAATCAGGGAATCTTAATCTGGGGATCCCCGGCGTCATGTATGTTGGCGGCATCTGCGGCGTTATAGGTTCATTCCTTTATGAGGAGAGCTGTCAGGGATCGGAGCTGAATCCGCTCCTTGCGATCATGATCCCTCTCGTATCTTCCCTTATCGGATCTTTACTTATGGGACTTCTGTATTGTTTCCTGACAGTAACGTTAAGATCGAATCAGAATGTGACCGGTCTTGCCATGACTACCTTCGGAATCGGGGTCGGGAATTTTTTCGGAGGATCTCTGATAAAGATATCGGGGGCGGATGTTCCATCCATCGCATTATCAGCGACTTCGGCCTGTTTCAGTAAATCCCTGCCTTTTGCCGGGTCCTTCGGGTGGTTTGGAAAGATATTCCTTTCATACGGATTTCTGGCATATTTAGCGATCATAATATCCCTTTATACATCATTTGTTTTTAAACACACCAGAACAGGTCTTCATCTGCGCGCCGTGGGGGAAAGTCCTGCAACTGCGGATGCGGCAGGTATAAACGTGACAAAATACAAGTATATTTCCACCTGTATCGGCTGTATGATCGCAGGGCTTGGCGGGCTTTACTACGTTATGGATTACGCCTGCGGCGTATGGTCGAATGATGCCTTTGGAGACAGGGGATGGCTTGCCATCGCACTGGTCATCTTCACAATATGGAAACCGGATCTAGGAATATTCTCATCCGTTCTTTTCGGAGGCCTGTATATTTTATACCTGTATCTTCCGACAGGCATGAATCATATGGAACTGAAGGAACTATACAAAATGCTTCCCTATATCGTCACTCTCATCGTGCTTATCATAACCAGCATGAGAAATAAAAGGGAGAACCAGCCGCCGGGGAGCCTTGGAACCAATTATTTCAGGGAGGACAGATAACACTGATATGAACAGAGGATCGATCAATTCGGCTCTTATTCTCTGTATAATCATAGCATCAGTATCCTTCCGCATGCTGTTCCATTTAAGCGTCCTGTCTCTTGGTGATGAATATATCGACAGCGAAACCGGGGTTCCGTATATCCTGGAATATGATGGCTATTATCACTTAAGGATGACTGAGGATATTGCTTTATACGGACATCCGGGAGATACACTGAAGGACGGG
>JAIKXO010000030.1 GCA_024684065.1 Lachnospiraceae bacterium | reverse complement strand
GCGCGGAAAGGAAGAAAGGCGATGGGAAATCCGGAATGGAGCATTGATGAGGCTAAGGAAGGTCAGCTTATCTGCAGCGGGGGAGATACTCTTTCAGAGGCAATAAAGGAAGCCGTGAAAGAGGGGAGCATTCCGCTGTCTAAGTTCTATCATGACAGGGTTGCCTTTATGATAGCGGATTCTTTTCTGGAGACATGCCCGGTCCTCCATGTCACCGCAGAGGGAGATGTGGAGATTACCGAAGAGGTGAGCGGCAGGGAATACCGAAGCGATCCGGTAAGGATCGATAAGGACGGCAATATATTAAAGGACGGCGGGCTTTATTATGTTCATGCCCTGAAGGAGCATGGAGTGAAGGTCATCCCTGATCCGGAAAATCTTAGATCCTGACAGGATCACCGTTTAAAATGAACCGGTATTACGGTAAACGCACAAAATACATGCTTTTACCATAAGCCTGTAACCGATGTCTGCCTGTGGATATTTTACCGATCCGGTGTTCAGAAAAATGGGTTTGTTAAAACAGCAAAGGAGCGGAATATGGAAAATATGAATGAAAAAGAGCCGGATCATACAGCGGAAGATATAGTTGATCTTTACACACCGGAAAGCCGTGGCAGGGCAATCGTATACGATGACGGCAAGACACTTGAAGTCAGTTACGAGGATTACGGTGTGCCGGCCTTTGATGGCGGAGATTATGAAGCGACCTATTCCTTGAATTCCGACAACAGAAAAAAACTTAAAACAGAGCTTGAGCAGGAAGGCTTTTCGGGAAGCATGGAGGAGATGATAATCGGCCGCTTCGGGGAATATCTTGAGAAGAGCTCATTTGCCCTGTACCTGGATGAACACGGGATCAAATATGAGCTCTTTACCTGGATAAGCTGAGAACAGATATTTCAGGGGCACCCCTTTTTAACGGAGGAGAATGGGATGGACCGGGAAAAGATAGAGGATATTTTTGATATAGTATATGAAACGGGGGCGTTGATCGTAAAATCCGCTGAAGGAAATGAGCTTTCCGTATGCGTGGAGGATCTGATCAGTATAGGTATGCCTGCCTTGCCGGCCGATTATATAGAGTTTCTGGAGATCGCCAACGGCTTTGCATGGAACGGATTTGAATTCTTCGGAACGTATCAGGTTACCGTGAAGAAGCAGGGATACGTCCTCCGGGATATCGTCTCGGTGAACAAAGACTGGCACGACAGGAAGCTTGGGCTTGAAGGAAAGCTTGTCCTGGGACAGTTTGATGATGATATCTATATCTATGATCCTGAAACAAAAAAATATCAGGCTCTTGATAACATGACGCTTACGGAAATCGATACTTACGATTCTTTTGACGGGCTTTTTGTCTGTAGCGTCGGCCTCTATACGGATTTCGATGACGAGGAATACTCCTATGATGACGAGGAGGATCCCTTTGAGGACGGAACTTCAACAGAGGAATAGATGATGCGTCTTAAGTATGGTCATGCAAAGGGAAAATTTATTCTGACAGTTTTTCTTATCTCTCTCCTGCTTTCATCCTTCTTAGCCTGCGGGAAAAATGAGGTGCTTCCACCGCGGGATATAGAGGTAGAGGAGATTACGGGAGGGGCGTCTGCAGGCAGAAACGGTGAGGAGTGGGATGTTTATGCCGGATTGAATCTCGTTTCCGGGGATGAGGTCAGTGTATCGGATGACAGCGATCTTATATTGCTGTTTGATGAGGACAGGCACCTGTATGCAGACAGGGGAGCCTGTTTTTCGTTACTCTCGGAGGGAAAACCGGGTAAAGGGGTAACTGCTGTTATTTTACAGGAGGGCAGGGTTCTTGCAGGTATAGACGGAAAACCAAAAGCGAAGGATGTCTTTTGGGTAGTGACACCGAATATATGTATTTCGGCAACGAAAAAGGAAACGGTCTTTTCGGTCGAGATCACTGAAGAGGGTGGAGATAAGACAACGTCCGTCAGTATTATCAATGGCTCCGCTCAGCTGCGTACGGTTCTTGGAGGCGCAGAGAGGAGCCAGGAGCTTACTGCGGGTGAGAGCGGGACTTATGCGGGAAGCGCGCCGGAGTTTGCGGATATTGTCGGGAAAGGCAGTGAAAAGGATCAAAGCGGTCCGGAAACTCAGGATAACTATAAGGATGCCGGAGCTGATCCAAAAAACAGGGAAAACACAGGGGAAACAGATGCTTTGTATCAGGACTCCGATCCTTACGTAGACGGCATTGTTGCTGCTTATCAGTTTCTTGACGGGATAAACCAAAAAACGGATCTGGCAGCAACCAGGAGGGCATATAAAACGAAGCTTGAGGCATGGCTTGCGCTTGTTGATATTGAATTTACCGCAGGTGATCAGGTTCTCGGAGGATCCTCTGACCATATCAGGGTCACGGAGCCGGATGTGCTCTGTTTCGGAGAGAGGGGATTTTATCTCGGGGATACAGAAGAGGAGATGTGGAGATTCCTCGGCTTTCATCTGGATCCGTTGATCGCGGATGAGGGTGTGTCGGTAAAAGGAGAAGATGGAGATACCCTGGATGTAAGTACCCGGGGTTTTATTTATTCTAAAGGGGAAAAGAAGGCGCAGGTAAAGATCGGGGATGGGGTGATCAGCGAGATTTCCATGGATATGGAATGATGCAGGCGTTGCAGGGCAAGGAAATTATTTAACGGATGGAGGTACATTGATTATGGAATTACAATGCAGGACATATCTTGGCAAAAATCCGGGCGGACTGGTGAAGGTTTTATATTTTGCGGCGGATCAGGATTTTGACCGTTTCTTTGATGAGATTACGGATAAGATCCTTAAGCAGTATAAGAACGTGGCCTTTTATTACTCAAAAGATCCCCGGGATATCACGGATGAGGTGCTTGATTCAATGAAGCTTGCCGTCTGCCCGGTGACCGTCGCATTTTTAAGGAAGGACTGTCTGGCAAGGGAACTGCTTTTTGACAGGATATTAAAGAAACATATCGCTCTGCTTCCTATACTCAAAGAGCCGGATATTGCAAGGATCTTCCGCATGGTCTGCGGACAGATCCAGTATCTGAATGCCGTAAAGCATGACGATACCGCGCTTGATTATGACCATAAGCTCAGGGCTTTCCTTGATGATATTCTTATTGATGACGGTACATCGGCAAAGATAAGGGATGCCTTTGACGCATATATTTTTTTAAGCTACCGGAAAAAAGACCGGAGGTATGCCAACGAGATCATGAGGCTGATCCATAAGAATGATTTCATGCGGGACGTGGCGATATGGTATGACGAATATCTTGTTCCGGGAGAAAATTACTCAGATGCGATAGAAGACGCGATACTTAAGTCTAAGCTCGTGACCCTTGTCGTGACGCCGAATCTGGTTAATGAGGACAATTATGTCAAAAGAACCGAATATCCTATGGTTCATGAGATTAAAAAACCGGTCCTGCCCATAAGGGCGCAGGATACGGACGAAAAGGAGCTTAAGGACGGTTTTGCGGGGCTGCCGGAACCTTTGGATGTAAACAGGCCGGATGAAGTAACGGAGGCACTGCTTAAGGAATTTAAAAAGGAAGGGATGAAGGAAAACAACGATCCGGATCATCTGTTTTTTATTGCTCTGGCTTATCTCTACGGGATCGATGTGGAGACTGATGTAGAAAAAGCGGTCGATCTTCTGGAGCGGGCAGGTAAGGAAGGAAGCATTGAAGCGTCAAGGAAGCTTATTCAGCTTTATATGCAGGGCCAGTATGTACAAGCCGATTATTATGCGGCGGGACTTACACTGTCCCGCCTGATCTTACAGCTTCGGGACAGAATGTCTTTATGGGATAAGGATGATTATCTTGATACCATAGATTATCTCAGGCGCCTGTCGGACGTTTTTACCGTTTGCAGGGAATATGACGGCGCGTTAAAGCTCTGCGTTGAAGCGCTTAATATAAACGAGGAAATGGAAAGAGTCTTTCAGATAAAAGAAAGCGATCTTATACGTGCGCAGATATACAGGGATGAGGCATATATTCTTACGAAACATCCGGACAGTAGGACATATACGGACACGATCATGGAGCTCTATGAGGAGGTCTGCGCCACTTATTTCGATTATTTTGACACATACGGATATGATGCGGATTGGGATATCCTGCCGTTACTTGGCCCCATGACAAGGGTCAGCGGGGAAGATCAGTTCAGGCTTGGTCTTGATGCGGATAACGGACTTGCGGTTCAGTATTTCGGGAGCCTGGGGGGTATGCCTTCAGAGTATTCTGATGAGGAGGACGGGGTATTTGAAACGCCCGGAAAGGAATTTCTGGATCTCTGCCACTCTTTTGCGGGGCTTGTGAATGACCGGTGCGCCTATATCGTCTCCATATTTCCTGAGCTTGATGCGAAAAAAAGAGAAAGCCGGATTTTGGAGCTTAAGGACTACGAAAAGACGGTGAAGGCCGCGGTCACCCTGCTTATCAAGAACGGCAGGGATGAGGATGGGGTCCGTGACGGAGAGGCATATTACCGGGAATTCGGTTCGCTGTATCTTAAGATGGGGGAGCTGCAAAAAGCGAAGGAAATGTATGAGATGGCGTTCTCGCTTCTCTTTGACCGTTATGACCGGCCGGATATCATGCTCGAACAGCTGGAAAACGCAAAGAACCTCATAAAGATCGGGGATCTGCTTGACGACAGGGAGACCCTTAGATATTCGCACTTTGCCCTGAGCGAGCTTTCAGGGAGGCTTTATGATGCAACGGGCGCAGAAGAGTTCAGGAATGAATATGATGAGAATGAAAGGGAGATCACGCGGAAGCACCTGGAAAATGTAATGGAAGGACATTAAACCATATATTGGATTTTGGTAGTTTTCCCATGGTGGTTCTTCGTGTATGGCTTTCTTAAATAGAATGTCTCCTTTTTGATTGCGTTAGAATATCCGTTCGACCGCTCACAAGATATAATAAATAACGCTACAAAATAGGCGGTTTATGTGTTAAATTATGCTTTGGACGTACTATTTTGTTCGTATAGTATCGTCCTGTTGAAAAAATGGGATTAGGTGACTTTAATTCGAAGAATGAGGTTTCGGACGTGTTGTAGTGAGACATTTGAGAACGCATAAACTTCGATTTGCTGGTTGAGAGTTAACACTTTCAGAAGTCACCCGGAGGATATATGGAAAATCAAGAACATTCGCAATCCGCTTCGCTACTTGCTCATGAAAACATGCCCGCATATGGCGGTCATGTTTTCAAATTACACTCGGATTACAAGCCTACCGGCGACCAGCCACAGGCCATAGAGGCACTGGTTAACGGCTTCAAGGAAGGCAATCAATTCCAGACTTTACTGGGGGTTACGGGATCCGGCAAGACCTTTACGATGGCCAACGTGATAGCTGCTCTGAACAAGCCGACGCTGGTTATCGCTCATAACAAAACTCTGGCGGGACAGCTTTACGGTGAGTTTAAGGAATTCTTCCCCGAGAACGCGGTTGAGTATTTTGTGTCCTATTCCGCCGACCATCATACACCACTATATCTTGTGGCATAATTCCAATAGAAATCTAAATATAGTATCACGGTGAACAGTTTAGGACTATATGGACTATATGAACGGTATGATATGGGTGAGGCAATTGTTCGCGAGAAGGCAAGACAATTAAGGGGCTTGATAAGGATGAAGACGACAAGAAGGGCAAACTGATCCGCCAGGAAAGATATGCCGGTTCCATGACAAGGAGCTTCTATGTTGGCGAGAATGTAGAACATGATGATATAAGCGCCACGTACAGGCAGGGTGTGCTTACACTGACTCTTCCTAAAAAACTGAGGAAAAGAATATTCCTGAAAAGAACCTCATAGCTAACTTGTTCATAACGAGCTGCCAGATAACTGGCAGTTCCACCACCTAAAAGTAGCGGCCTATGGCCGTTTTTTATTTTGCCTATTTTAGTTTTTTTTTACAATATTCAATAACACAATATGATATAATTCAGTAAATATGTGGCTTGAGTAATTTACAGTTTTATGTAGGGGGGATATAGATGTTTGAAGTTGAAACTGATGATTTGAAACTAATAGGAAGTGGCGGCATTGCGAAAGTTTATCAATATACTGATGATAGGATCATTAAGCTATATCCTTCAAATATGCTAATGGAAGATATAATCAGGG
>JAIKXO010000016.1 GCA_024684065.1 Lachnospiraceae bacterium | reverse complement strand
GGTATGGCATATGGCTCGATCTCTTTCATTATTTCATCTGCCATATCGCAGTCCATGGCCTCGGCTGCCTCCCTGAGGCCTTCGTATATGCTTTCCATAAGGAACTCATCCGCTACCGGCTTGCCTGCGCCCTCTTCACCGTTTTCCGGAGCTTCCGCAAATACCGCGGCAAGTCCCTCACTGAGCTTCAGATAATCCTCCATAACGGATGCATGATGCTCCGTGATATAAGAAATATCCTTATTCTTTCCGGCAGCCTCCAAAAGCTCCGCATTTTCTGAAAGCCCGAGCGCTCCTATGAGCCTCGCGGAGCTCTTTAAAGCATGGATCTTGATGGTATAGTTTTCCCAGTCCCCGGACGAATAACTGTTTTCCAGCTCCGCATGCTTTTCCGGTATTGAGTCGTAGAATATCTTCAACACGGCTTTGAAGGCTTTCTCTGAACCGCTGTTTTTGATGGCTGCCTCCGTATCGATGAAGGTCAGGCTCTTATACCACTGATCCCCGGACGTCTCTTCGGGCTGTGCTGTCTCCGTATAAGGCTCAGGCATGTCTGTCACCCCGTCATAAGCATAAGCTTCATCCATCCCGGTTTCTTCCCATGCTTCAGGCTCCTCATTCACCTCATCCTCACTATCGTTTTCTTCATCCTCCGGCACCGTATCCCGGACCGGATCCATAATGTCAATATACGACGCAATATTATACGACTTGTTTGATTTAAGAAAATAGAGTATCCCAAAGGTTCCGGGCCCGCAATTCGAAGATATGGCGGCTGACGCCTGCTGAAAGACCACGTTTTCAAAGTATGCGACTTTCCTGATCTCCTCCTCGATCCACCTTAGTGTATCTTCCGGGATATCCACATATGTAACGAAAACAACATCCGAATCAGGGATCGTATCCACCGGGATCGCGCTGCTTATGTATTTCCTGTAGGCCCTTTTTGTCCTGCCAAGCCAGATTCCGCCGATCCCCGCCCTGTCATTCCGGATCCGTAAAGCCGGATGAAGGTTAAGAGCTTCCGCCACCCTGTGAACCCTCTCGCTCACCAGACCTTTCTTTGCCATATATTTTGTCGTATCGATCACAAAGCTGCACTTCAGGCGCTTCTTTACAGTCTCAAGCTCCGAGATGATATCCTTTGCAGGCAGTCCCTGCTGTACAAGCTTACGCGCGATCAGCACAAGTATTCCCGTAGCGCTTGAAAGACACTCTGAATTGATGACCGTAACATTATCAAAGGATTTTGCCGCTTCACAGGCTATATTATACTCCTCGCTCATGCTTGTGGTTATCGCTATATGTATAAGATAGTGTGCCCTCTTTAATACATTGACAAAAAATTCCGTATACGCCGCTTCATCGGGCGGTTCTGAAACAGCCTCTCTTCCAAGGCTGAGATGGCTTGTAAGCTCC
This sequence comes from Lachnospiraceae bacterium, assembly GCA_024684065.1. The sequence goes on along the minus strand of JAIKXO010000016.1, from coordinate 19,946 downwards.
GAAGCATCCATATGGAACCCATCCTTGAATACACCATCCTCCGTGCGTATCACAAAAGGAATGATGGGGATCTTGAGTTTTGATATAACGGAATCCGGAAGATCGCACATACTTGAGGACGAAATGATGACCGGAGCCTTCTGGGCGTATCTTTCAGAAGCATGAATATCCTCATTTTCATCAAGCATCTCATTTCTCAGAATGATCTTCTCCCTTGGGATATGCCGTATGAGCGTTTCTTCCATCGCTTCTCCGGAAACGGGCTTGACCAGATATCCGTCAAAGCCTGCCTTGTTATACAGCTCTCTGTTTTCGCTGCCGGCGTTGGCCGTCAGAATGATCACCGGCGTATTTCTGTTAAGCCCTCCCTGCTGGTCCCTTAACAGCTCGAGGCACTCTATCCCGTCCATTTCCGGCATGAGATGATCCATAAAAATGGCATCATAATGGGTCTTCACGCTCATTTCCAGAGCTGCTTTCCCATTCGGAGCCGTATCAATGCTCATATCGGTATCCTCAAGGAGCCTTCTTTCAACCTCAAGATTCAGTTCGTTATCGTCTACGATAAGGATCCTTACCTCGGGAGCAAAGAAGCTGCTCTCATAGGTGCTTCTTTTCACGATCTGCTGGTTATGGATATTAAGATCCCCGATCCTGCTGTGATCGCTCACTCCCTGCTTTACATTGACCATAAAGGTTGAACCCTCGCCGTAAACGCTGTTGACGGAGACTGTCCCTCCCATCAGCTCCACCAGCTGTTTTACGATGCTGAGCCCCAGACCGGTTCCCTCAATATGTCTGTTCTTCCCTTCATCCACACGTTTAAAAGCGTCGAAAAGATAGGGCTGATCCTCCTTCTTTATTCCCATTCCCGTATCTGAAATGGATATCAGAAGCTCAACCGTATCTTCATTTACTTCCCTGCTTTCCATACGAAGCCCGACATGGCCCTCTTTGGTATATTTTACCGCATTGTTTAAAAGGTTTATGATGATCTGCTTTATGCGGACCTCATCCCCGTACAATACCGTCGGGACTTCCGGGTCTACGCTGACTTCAAATCCCAGGTTCTTATCATGGGCTCTGAGCCACATCATATTCACGATCTCGGAGAGCATATCTCCGATACGGTAATCAACCGGAACGATATCCATGCTTCCGGCTTCTATTTTCGAGAAATCCAGGATGTCATTTATTAGGGCAAGAAGCATCTTGCCGGAGCCCTGTATTCCGGAAGCGTCCCTTATGATATCGTCCGAAGCGCTCTGATCCCTTAAGATAAGTTCGTTGAGGCCCAGAATGGAATTGATCGGAGTACGGATCTCATGGCTCATACTGGAGAAGAAACGGTTCTGGGAACGTGTAAGTTCTTCAGCTCTTTCCGCTTCTTTTTTTGCCCGCTCGTTCTTCTCGTTATAGAGCATCCCCTGGACCCAGGTCATGACATAGCCGAGAAATCCAACCAGAACAAGTGAGATAAAGGAATCCACATGATATGTTCCCTGGGGATGCTGGTATACCCAGACCGGGCGATAATAAGCTCCAAGGTAGCAAAGAAGGGCTAAAAGCGTGATCAGCACAAGCATGATCTTGCGCCATCTGCCGTCAAGCACAAGCCCTACATACATATATACAAAGAGGATCCAGAAGATCCCCCCGCCCTTTAAACCTCCTCCAAAGAAGAAAATAGACGGGATAATTACAAACACAAGGCCGATCACGATTATCCGGATGGCTATGTACAGCTTATCCCTGGAAAGGCAGAAAAGTACGATAAGCGGCACAACTACGAGCATAATTGCAAGAACGAGGATCTCCTGCGGGTTCTCCTTAACGATAAGGTCTCCGATCAGCGCAACGACCACGACAACCTCTGACATAAATGTCATGATCAGAAATATTCTTTCGGTAAAAGCCCTCTCCGGATCCTTTACGGCAAGCCAGGCAGTTTTAAAGATTCCGATCAGTTTCATCTTTTCTCACCCCCGTTTCCCGCTGCGGTTCCTGACAGCACCCTTATCATAACTCTTTCAAAATCCGCAGTATTGATCGGCTTTGCGATGAATCCGTCAAAGCCCTCTTTAAGAAACATTTCTCTCGCTCCGGAAACGGCATTAGCCGTAAGCGCCACCACGATTATCTCCTTACCCATTTCCGAGGCCGCTGCCTTTATGAGCTTCATAGCCTCCACGCCGTCCATCTCAGGCATCATATGATCCATGAAGATCAGATCATATTCATTGCTTCTGTACTTCCGGATCGCTTCCTTCCCGCTTCCTGCGGTATCGATAAGCATCTCATAATCCCGAAACAGCGATGTAGCCACAACCAGGTTCATGGGCTCGTCATCCACGATCAGCGCCCGTACGCCATTAAACACCGGCTTTTCTCCGGTTTCCTCGTTTTCTATGTTCTTCGCGTTCCACCCCTCATTTAAAATCCTGATCACGGGATAAGCGTATAGCGGCTTTGGCATCACCATGACCCTGCTGTTCTCCGGAAGCTTAAATCCGGCACCTGCCGAGACCGTGACCACGATATCCTCCTTGGCCAGTTCCTCGAAATAGCCCCTGTTCTCCTCGTATTCCTCCTGGCCCATGAATACATGGCCTATGTTCAGCTTTTCCTTAAGGCGTTCCACTTCATAGACCGTCTCTGCGGAATACAGCGGGACATGTACTCCTGAGGCGAGGCTGGTCGCCATGCTCCTGTAGAAGTCGCGAAGCCTCGGGACTTTATATTTATCCGGCCTTACATGGAAAAGAACCGCTCCGTCAAAGTTCTCCGCCAAAGTCAGGCAGGGCTTTTCATCTATTACCTTCTGCGGGATGGTGACCCTGACCGTCGTGCCGTTTAGTCCCTCGCTTTCAATCTTGACAAAGCCTCCCATTCTGTGGGCGAATCCGTAGACGATATAAAGCCCCAGGCCGATACCGCCCGAACTGCGGTTTCGTCTCTTATTTGCCTGATACATTCCTGCGGTAACCGCTCTGATCGCAGCCCTGTCCATTCCGACGCCTGTATCGGTCATCTCTATCCCGAGATTTACTCCGTAATCCGTTTTTTCCGTGTACATCTTCACATAGATGCCGCCGGTTCTCGTAAACTTGACCGCATTTTCCAGCAGATGGCGGAATATCTTATGCAGCTTTTTGATATCGCCCCTCATCATCGCGGGAGTTACCGGATCCAGATCAACGACCAGCTCCAGATCTCCCGCATTATCGTGTAAGCGGAAATTCGTGACCACATCATTGATAAGGGACGTGCTCATATAATCTTCTTCCTCTAAGAATACCTTCTGCCTCTTGCACTCCGTATAATCCTGGATGTCCTCTATCTGATACGCAAGCCTTACTCCCGCGCTCTTGATCGCGCCGGCTTCGGAGCCGACACCGCGCTTTATAAGGAGATCCGACATTCCGTTAACTACATTGACAGGGGTCCTCAGTTCGTGGGAAATATTGGATAAAAAGTCCTCCATGCTGGAATCGTTTCTCTCTGTCTTCTCTTCCCTTATCCTGTTTTCTTCTTCGTCCTCCAGTCTGTCATTTATGCTTCTTATGCTGAAATAATAAATAAGCAGTACGATGGCAATATGAAGCAGGATCCTCGATACGGTGAGCTTGTTATATTCTATAGGGGTTCCGCCCGGAAAATTCAGGAAATGGATGAACAGGATCACAAAATATTCGAAAAGGAATATGTTCATCATATATATACTGTTCAGTATCGAGTATGTCACCATTGCCATAACGAAAACCAGCGCGGAATCAAACAGGCTGGTCTTATGGATCCCGTGATAAAACAGGAGCAGAGCGGCCACACAAAAGTAAAAAAAACTGCGGATATTATAGTCGATCCTCTCGGACAGATTTACCGCCCACAATGAAACAACCGCAGCAAAAATCACGACCGGCACCCAGAATTCCCATCCCATCAGGATGTTTTCAAAGATCAGTCCCACTGATCCCACTGTGGCCAGGAAAACGATGAACTTTTCATTATTCTTTTGACTCATAGCAATCCTTTCTGATCAGCGATGAGGTATATTTTATATCTACCCTGTCCGCATATCCTGAATCTTTAAAGGACGTAAGGATCCGGCTGATAACCTCCTCTATATCCTCATGTGAAAGCATCGTCAGTACGACAAAATACCGGTTCTGCCGCCACTGGTGAACGATATCGGACCTTCGGAGCGTATTCTTAAGAACATTTCCGAATTCCGTCACCGCTTCGGTAAACATTTTTCCTTTTTCCGGAGAGGATAAGGAAAAAAGGATCCTTGCAACGACTCCCCCGTAACGGGTTAAGAATCTTAATATAAACCGGTAACTCCAGGAAAAAGCCTCCTGTCCCAGAAGAAAGGCTCCGTTTGCCTCACCGCGCTCTGACATGACCTGTATGATCCTCGACATTTCAAGCTCAAGGTCATCTTCCGTGGTTTCTTCCGGTCCATCCGGATCATAAACGGTATACCCGTGCTTTCCGTTCCTTTTCGTATCATACAGGGCGCTGTCCGCGTTCTGGAACAGAGTCTGATAATCATTACTCCATTCCTGAGAAGAAAAAGCAACACCGATAGAGACACCAAGAGGAATTCCGTGGTCTTCGCCCATCAGGACTTCCGCCTCTTTGAGAAGCTGTGCATTGAGTCTCTGCGAAAGAGATGCCACTGCCTCCTCTTTTGTAAGATCGGTAAAATAGCCCATGAACTCATCTCCGCCGATCCTGCTTATCACGTCCTCTGAGCGTACATTGAGCCTTACGATCTCGGAAAAAGCGACAAGGATCCTGTCGCCCATATCATGGCCAAAGAGATCGTTTACCAGCTTAAAGCTGTCAAGATCCATGATCATAAGCGCCCCGGGGCTTTTTTCGCAAAGTCCTGACACCCTTTTCGTACCGCTTGCCTTGTTCAGGAAACCCGTCAGCTTATCTAACGTTGCCTCTTCCGTAAGGCTTTCTATTGTTTTGCTGTTTATTATGGTGTTATTGATCCTCTTGATAAGGATATCCCTGTCAAAAGGTTTATGGATAAAATCAGAAGCTCCGGCCTTAAGTCCTCTGCGTTCCGCTTCGCTGTTATCCTCGCCCGTCAGAAAGATGACCGGCAGCTGCGCCCTTCCGGTCTTTTCCTCAAAACGCCTCAGGGCGCGGTATGTCTCAAACCCATCCATATCCGGCATAAAGATGTCAAGCAGGATAAGATCCGGCGTATGATTCTCGATGAACTCAAGAAAATCACTGCCCGAACGCAGACAGCTTACACGCATATTCTGCTCACGCAGCAACGTTTTCGCATTTGTAAGACTGAGCGGTTCATCATCGACCACTACTATCCAATAACCCATATACACCTCTCGGGATCACGCAATTCCTTCATCATCAAGCAGTTTTACTATTGTCTTATATTCGTATTTTTCAGAGGCTTCCTTAAGTTTTCCGTATAATTCCCTGCTTCCCTCAGAAATACGGTATCCCTCCATCTCGCCAAAAATACTGTCTAAACGCTCACAATCCATATCCCCGGCTCCAGCCTTTATCTCCTCCATCACGGCGCTCATCAGATCCGGATCCGCTTCCGGTTTCCCATGCTCTGATTCATAGGCTGAAAAGACCTCTCTGAGAGGTTCCTTAAACGTAAGAAATTCATCCATAAACGGTTCGTGGTGGTTATGGATGTATTCCTTATCCTCCGCCTTCCCCGCATCCTCGAGTTTCTGCGCTTCTTCTCCGAAACCTGCCGCACCTATGATCCTTGCGGAGCTTTTCAGCGAATGGACCCTTATCGTATAGTTTTTATAATCCTCTTCACGGTAAAAACGGTTTAATTCCTCTGCCTTCTCTTCAATGGATTCATAAAATATCTTAAGCAAAGCCAGATATGCTTCCGTTGTTCCGCTGTTCTTAAGCCCTGCCAGAGGGTCGATCGGGCTTTTTAACAGAGCCTCAAGCACCTCGGGAACTCTGTCTCCCGGGCTTTCCGGTATACCGGGCTCCTCCTGCCTTAGTGTTTCGACCTTTTCCTCCGGCAGAAAGGAAAGCATCATTTTTTCGAGCTGTTCCGGGTCGATCGGCTTGGTAAGATACCCGTCAAACCCTGCGGAAAGATATTGTTCTCTGGCACCTGTTATGGCATTTGCCGTAAGGCAGATCGCCGGTGTACGGTAATTGAGGCTGCCTTCTCTCTTTCTGATCTCTCCTAAAGTCTCTATCCCGTCCTTTCCGGGCATCATATGATCAAGAAAGATCATGTCATATTTTGTCTCCCCGGCAAGAGAGATGCCTTCGTCACCGCTTCCTGCTGTATCGACAGTGATGCCCGTCTGTTTGACAAGGTTTTTAAAGACCGTCAGGTTCAAAGGGTTGTCATCCACTACCAGGATGCATGCATCCGGCGCGGTAAAGCTTTCACGGTACTTTTGTGTGGCGGCGGTATTATCCGTGACAGTTTCTTCGGTCATGCCGCTCTTTTCTTCTTCAATTCCGGAAAAGTCCAGGATATCGTCCACAAGACGGAGAAGATCTTTTCCCGAGGTTTTCACCTTTTCCGAATAGGAAAGGATCATCGCATCGTCGCTCTCTCTGAGGATCATCTCATTCATACCGAGGATGGCGTTTATGGGGGTACGGAGTTCATGGGACATATTCGAAAGAAAAACAGATTTGGCTTCGCTTTCAGCCTTCGCTCTTGCGGACATCTGCAGATATCTTCCGGACCTTGTCATAATCGCGCTTATGATCAGTACAATAGCGATCACAACCGTGATGGTGATAAAAAATATCAGTCTCAGAGAACCGTAAACGCGCGTGGCGTCATTTACGGATATACAGAACCATCCGTTTTGCATATCCGCGGCATACACAAGGTAATTGGCTCCCCCGTGAACAAATTCAAAACACCCGTCCTGGGCCGTATTTAATCCTTTAACGATCTCGGCGCCAAGAGTTCCCTCTTCTTTTCCGTAATCCTTTCCCAGTTCTTCCCTGTCGGAATGCGCGACCACCACTCTCTTGTCATTCAGGATCATCTCAATATCCGAATTGCCGCTTTTTACCGCATCCTCCGTCAGCTTCTGGATCTGCTCAAGCGAAACGTCTACCGATATCACGCTGACCCCGTCGCACAGAGTCTTTCCGAGGGCAAGCATGACATTGCCGGACTGGACATCGACATAGGGATCCAAGATAGTCATCTCGCCCGGGGTTTCCATCGGTCTTGTATACCACGGACGCTCCTTAGCGTCATAATCCTCCGGAGGGATCCAGTTGGTCCCGCTGAAGAACCTTCCGTTGATATATCCGTATAATCCTGTTGAATTTTCTATGACCGCGCTTCTTACCGCCGTCGACTGGTCGACAAGATAGTTCTGGATCTCCTCATCGCTCCGTTTTTCCTCTATCATTGAATCCAGCGTATATGCCGCAAGCTTTACCGAATCGATATTTGTCGACAGATACTGATCGATCTGCTCCGCCGATTCCTTTGCGGTCACCTCGCCGGTCTTTATGATATTATTACGCTTCTCGTTGTAGAGCATGCGATAGTATATGATAATAATAACTGAGAAAAAAAGAATGACCATAACAGCGATCATCTTATTTCTTTTCGAGAGTCTCTTTTCTTCTCTGTCCGCTCTGTCCATCATTATTTACGCCTGGCGCCGGTTTCTTCCAAAGGCCGCATAAACCGCGGTCAGTACTGTCTGCGGGAAAGATCCATTATTGCCGATTCAAAAACTTTGTATAATTATCTCATTTTACGCGGTTTTAATCAACGGCAGTTCCAAAATGTCTGAAAATTTTTATTAAAAATGTTTCAGAACGAAACATTTTATTTTTTTTGACATCATTATTGTTTTGGGAAGATCAGCTGGTATGCTATAATACGTAAGGAATAAAAATTTACCTACGGAGATTCCTTATGCAGGCCAGTTTTGCGGAAACGATCAAGCAGCTTCGTTTGAGAAAAAAGCTATCCCAGCAGGAGCTGGCGGATATGATGTATGTCGACCGCTCCACTCTTGCCAACTGGGAGAACGGGCGGCGCCTGCCTGATGCCAGTATGATCTCTCGCCTTGCAAAGATCCTTCAGGTGGATCCCTCCATCCTGCTCAACGATGCCTTACAGAATACCGCTCCCCCGAATGTCATCATAGTGGACGATGAATCCACTCTTCTTACGGGAGCGATCCATATTTTAACACAGGCAATGCCCGGGGCATCGGTGATCGGCTTTAACAGTGCCTCTGAGGCACTGTCCTTTGCCCGCGGCAACCGCGTCGACATCGCGTTTCTGGATATCGAGATCGGAAAAACAAGCGGTCTTGAATTATGCAAAAAGCTTATAGAGCTGAACCCGTTAATGAATGTGATCTACCTGACCGCTTATCCGGATTATTCCCTGTCCGCCTGGGGAACACCTGCCTGCGGATTTCTGGTAAAGCCGCTTCATATCGAAGATGTTGAAAAAGAACTTAAGAAGCTTAAAAATCCCGTCGGTGGTTTACATAACTCAAGGATTGTTGACTAATGGGCTGGATAGATATTACTAACCTTATCATCGTATCAGCAGGGATCGCTTTGACCCTGTCAGGACTTATTCTTTCAATATCCCTTCATAACATAGAGCATTCCACACGCGTTTTTTTCATCGTGTTTTTCAGTATCCTGACCGCCTATGCCGCATCAGACCTGACATCACAGATCTCGCTTGTTTTTCTCGGAGAATCCTTTGCCTGGCTTTCAAGGCTCGCGATCTTCCTCGAATCCTTCCTCTCCTCCTTACTGATGCCGGCCCTTACATATCATCTGCTTGTCGAAAGTAAAGAAACATCCGGCGGGAAATTATACATGCAAACGGGTCGTCCTCCCGTGCTGAATATTGTATTGGGGCTGTGGGGCATATATGTGTTACTTCTGGTGATAACCCAGTACACGACCGGAATTTACTGTGTAACCGCTCAGAATGTTTATAAGCGCGGTCCTTATTACCCGCTGCTGCTGATCTCTCCCATACTTCTTATGCTGGTAAACCTTATCGCGCTCATAAAAAGGAGAAGCAGGCTTTCGAGACGGACGAGGATCGCTTTTTTTTCATATATAGCGATACCGCTGCTCGGCATGCTGATCCAGATGTGGTTTTACGGACTTCTGCTCATCCCCCTCTTCACTGTGATCGCCGCTTCAGTCATGTTTATTTTTCTCCTGGTAGAACAGACAGACAGGATCATCAAGCAAAAAGAAGAAAACTTAAGGAACAGGATGAATATCCAGGTGCTCCTTATGCGTCCGCATTTTATTCTCAATACCCTGTCAAGCATCTATTATCTTTGCGGATCGGATCCCTTAAAGGCTCAGAAGACAATTGATGACTTCACAAAGTATCTTAGAAACAACTTCAACGCACTTGTAAAGAAAGGTCTCATCCCCTTCGAAGACGAACTGGAGCATACAAAAGCGTATCTTTCCGTGGAGAAAAGCCGCTATGAAACGCTTCTGTACGTGGAATACGATATCACTCATACTTTTTTCCAGCTCCCTCCCCTTACTCTGCAGCCGATAGTTGAAAACGCTGTTAAGCATGGCGTAGACCCTGAGCTTAAACCGCTCAATGTTTTTATCCGGACATTTAACACCGATAATGAAAGTGTCATTATCGTCGAAGATACCGGCCCCGGCTTCGGATCAGAGGAATATCTTAAGCAGCCCCTGCCGGAGAACGGTACAGATCTCCATCTGGGCCTTGAAAACGTAAAGGAACGTCTCAGGCTGGAATGCGGCGGATCTCTGGAGATCACGGAACGGAAAGGCGGAGGGACCGTGGTGACGATACGGATCCCTGATAAAAGAAAATAAGTTAATATTCATGGCCATTTGGAGCGTGACAGTAACGATAATAACATATTGAAAATGTTTCATATTGAAACATTTTTGACTGCCATAGTCTGATATAATATATAATTACGTTAGGATTGCCGGTAAACATGGGGTCGACCGGCATTCCACGGGAAACGGAAATGCTTCAGTCTGAAAAACAGACCGAACTTATTCGGCACGAACTGAAGTTCGTGCCTAAGCGCACGATTTGCTCCGCAAATCGGCGCATAGACGGGGAGTTTATTTTGAAGGACAGGTGGGCTCGAAATGATCAAAGGAGAGAGCAGAGGCCTTAACGATATACAGTTATGCTCTTATATCTTACTTCTAGGCGCCTTGGTAGTAGATATTCTCGTCGGTTTTTCGGTTAACAACGGCTACGCCCAGCAGACTCTTATACCGAGGATCTTTCAGATCGTATTACTGCTTACGGCGCTTATTTTACATATCTGGTACCTGTATTCCTATACAAGGAAAGAAAACAGCGTAATTTTTCTTGTTTCCATGGCAGGACTTCTTGTTCCCGCACTAATAATCGTTTTATATAGCGGGATAAGCGGTGATCTGTCTTTGTTTTCCCAGACGATCGCAGTCTCCTTTTTGTTGTGCCGTATAATCAGACAGGCCTGGCCTTTGGATAGGCCGGATTCCGATGAGACCCTCCCCGAAGAGGACGGCCCTGTAGCCGATGATGCGGTGATCACAGCCGAAAAGGCTGAGATTATCAGGGCGGACGCGGACTCACTCATGCTCGGACAGCCGATCCCTTTCCGCTGGGAAATGGAAAATATAGAGAATTTTGTCTTTTTAAACGGGCAGGATCCTCAAAATGTCATAGAAGTTGTTTTTGATCTGAGAGAAGTTGAATTTTATGTTCCTCCTCTGTCCGTCCGCCGTATGGTCGAACTGATATCCCGCTTCAGATCGGAAGATCTTAAGGACTACAGGCCTGTTTTCGTAACGACGGAAAAGCAGGAAGGCAACGTCCGCATCGTCATAGAAAACATGCGGAATGACATTTTTAAGGATGAAAAGCCGTCCCAGTATGAAGAGATTGATCAGGAACTGGCGCGGGAAGACGAACGGCTGAGGGTTCAGTGCGGCGGTTCTCTCCGCCGGATAAACAGTGATGATACTATCTGTTTTGTCATGCTGATCCCGCTTAAAGAGTAATGATTCGTATCTTCCCCGGGCAACCGGGCGGATTCATGGATTCTCCGGAAAGATTAACACAGCATGAATACTCTTACAGTAGATTATAACCATAACTCGATCAGAACAATCCAACTTTTTTTAGACAGGGTAGATCCTGAGGGCCTGCACCTTATTTCGTACTCCGGCCTTGAGGCTCAGAATATCATTGTGGAACAGCCTCTTGACGTTGTATTTCTGGAAGCCGATCTAAAGGACATTAACGGCCTGGAAGTAGGCAGATGGCTTAAACGACAGCAGCCGGAGTGTGACCTTGTATTCATTACCGGAAACGGGAAATACGCGGTAAGGGCGTTTGAGCTTTACGCCAGCGGCTATCTGATAAAACCGGTCAGGGAACAGGAGCTTGAAGAAGCACTGATGAATCTGCGTCACGTGAGGCCGGTAAATGAATCCGCCGGTTCTAAAAGGTTACGGATCCAGTGCTTCGGGCGTTTTGAAGTCCGCACAGCCGGAGCTCCCGTTTCCTTCAAGGATGAAAATGCAAAGATGCTTTTAGCCTTTTTAATAGACAGAAACGGAACCCCCTTAAGCTTTAAGGAACTGTCCAGTGCTTTGGTCCCCGGAGTGGATGAGGATCTTCTGCGTATATGGATCGCCAATCTTCAGACAACTCTTACCCTTTTGGGATTTGGCGAGCTTCTTGTCAGAGAAAAGGATATGATCGGACTGAAGATCGAAATGCTTGATTGTGATTATTATGAGTATTTAAACAACGGCTCTTACACCACTGTTTTCAGAGGTGAATACATGAGCCAGTATTCCTTTGAAAAAATCGGGCTGTCTGTTCTTGAGAGGATCAGGGAAGAAGCACTGGCAGCAATGGCAGAGCAGGAAGAACCAAAAGAGCAGAAAGAGCCAAACGGACAGGAAGAGCTAAACGGGCCGGAAGAACAAAAAGAGCCGGAAGAGCCTGCAACGGCGGTAACCATATCCGTAGTGGAGACCACGACGTAAACGGAAATGATCCGGTCAGTTATACAGACCGGATCATTTCCTGACTATTATCCCGCCTCCCAGGACAGTATCCCCGTCATAGAGCACTGCTGCCTGCCCCGGAGTTACGGCGCGCTGGGGCTCATCGAACTTTATCACCGCCGTATCCTTCCCGGTAGGGATGACCACTGCCGGCTGTTCGATCTGACGATACCTGATCTTTGCGCTGCATCTTATCTCATCCCCCGCCTCGCCGTTTATCCAGTTAAGCTCCTTTACGTAAACGGTATCACTGTACAGATCCGCATCATCCGCAAGCACTACCTCATTGGTTTCGGGAATTATCCCGTATACATACACAGGCTTTCCGAAGGCAATATTCAGGCCCTTTCTCTGGCCTATAGTATAGTTGATTATTCCTTTATGGGTTCCGAGCACCTTTCCTGACAGATCCACAAAATTACCCGGTTCATATTCCTTACCGGTCTGCTGTTTTATGACCCTTGCGTAATCCCCGTCCGGTACAAAGCAGATGTCCTGGCTCTCACGTTTATTGGCGTTCACAAAGCCATATCGCGCCGCAAGCTCCCTGACTCTCGACTTTGTCAGCTCCCCCAGAGGAAGTTTAAGGTAAGAAAGCTGTTCTTCACTCAGGAAGTACAGAACATAGCTTTGATCCTTGGACAGATCTGACGCTTTTTTAAGAAGAGGTCTCCCCTCCTTCGATTTTTCGATACGGGCATAATGACCGGTCACTATGGCATCACATCCCTCTTTCCTCGCACGCTCCGAAAGCACTCCGAATTTCATGTAGCGATTACAGTCAATACAGGGATTAGGCGTTATCCCCCGCTCATACCCTGCGACAAACCTGTCTATAACATGCTTCCTGAATTCAAGGCTCAGATCAAAAATAAAAAAAGGGATGCCAAGGGATTCGGCGACTTTTTTCGCATCCTTTGCATCCTCTGCGGAACAGCAGGACTTAGGAGTGTTCACATAAGCTCCGTCCGAAGCATCAAGATCCTCCCCGCAGTTAAAATACAGTCTCATATTGCAGCCTATGCATTCATAACCCTTTTCCTGCATAAGCTTCGCCGCGATAGAGGAATCCACCCCTCCGCTCATGGCTATCAGCGCTTTTTTACTCATGTTCATATCTTAATTCCAATGACAACCGGTGTCAACGAATCTTTGAAATACCCTGGCGTTTTGTTTCAAACTGAAACATACGGGACTTTTCTATTGACATTTCAGCGGGAATAGAAAAAAATAAATTATATCAAAGAGGCGTATTCTCAGTTCGTTTCTTATATGACAGGCGTGATCCTTTATTACGTTTACTGTATAATTTCAGATTCAGTCCATATATTTTACATTTACAACAAGCTTTATATTTAAGGAGGAGTTCCATGTGTAAACATAAAATTGTCCTGGCTGTTATCGCCTCGGTTGCGGCCGGTTGTTTGTCCGCATGTAATGTTTCATACAATATCAACGTACCGGAAGATTTCATTACGGTTGGCGTTGATACGGTTTCAGAACAGGTTTCCGAAGCTGCAGATGGTGTTACACCGAGAGAATGGCTTTCATTAGAACCGGACGACTCTCCCGAATGGGTAACAAAGCTCGCAGATAAAGACACCAGGCAGCTCTTTGTCGTTGCTTCCATAAGCGGTACTACAGCCTGGGTATCCATGCATGAAAAAGACGAGGCCGGAAACTGGAAGATGATAATGACTTCCCCGGGCTTTGTGGGGAAAAACGGTATCTGCCCCGATGAGGAGCATGTCGAAGGCTGCGGGCAGACACCGGTCGGAACCTATCACTTTACAAAAGCATTCGGAATAGCAGACGATCCGGGATGTGCCATGCCTTACACCAAGGTTACGGATGACCTGTACTGGTCCGGAGATCAGAGAGACGGCATGCAGTACAATGAGATGGTAAGCATTAAGGATTATCCTGATCTCGATACGGAAAACAGCGAACACATAATCGATTACACTTATCCGTATCAGTACTGCCTTAATATAAGCTTTAACGAAGAAGGGACCCCCGGAAGAGGATCTGCGATCTTCCTGCATTGCTTCGGAGACAGAAAGCCTTATACAGGCGGATGTGTATCTGTACCCATGGATCAGATGCGTTATATCTTAAAACATGTTTCCCCGGATTGCGTAGTTGTGATCGACACGCTTGAAAATCTGGGCGGGGAGTTCTGAATATACCGCACTGCGCCGATCCGCGCTGTTTTTCATTGACAACAAGATGGACAGGAGGAAAACCTCCTGTCCGATATTCCGTCGGCCGTCAGGAGTGGCCATGCACCGCACACACCTGACGGCCTTTACTGCGCCGATTTGCAAGGCAAATCGTGCGCAGTACTTTCTACTTTTTTCCGATCTTCTCAAACTGAGGAAAAATCTTCGGGTAAACTCCCATGATCACAAACATTATGACCGCGTACCTGACCATCCGTATAAGAAACGCGCCAAGGGTCGCACTGGCAAGATATTCCTTACTGAATGGAAGCTTAAGAAGCGTGTTCAGCACGAAATAGACCACGAAAGCGCCTACGGTACGAAGGATCATTGCCGGGATATGCCTTGTATTCTCATAGCGGACATACCTGTGTTCAAACGGTATCGCTGCGACAGCTCCTATCAGCAATCCAAACGAGGTATAATAATCCTGTGTCCTGACAAAGAACAGTCCCGGAATCATTGATACTAAAAGGATCAGATGTCTGATCCATTCCCGGCTTATGTACCGCTCCAAAAGCGTAAAAATCCCTATCACTGCAAAGCCCAAAGCCCAGCCGGCTAATATGTCCGTAGGAAAATGCATACCGACCGCAGCCCTTGAAACTCCCACCAGAAGCGATAATACTGTTGCAGTGATCCAAAGCCACTTCTTCTTTACATCTTTTGCCAGGGTAAAACCGGCAGCCGTGACAGACGCACTGTGCATACTGGGAAAGGAATATCCCTGCGCGGCTACATCCTGTGCCGAGGCACCGGATTCCACCAGGACACGTGCTTCGATCCTGTCCGGATACTGTATATATGGCCGCGGCCTCATTACAACGGCCTTCAGCATTGGAAGCCATACATTTAATGACGCAACGGTCAATGCCATACGCTTCCCGGTCTCCTTATTCCAGCAAAACATCACGATCAGCAATAAGAGCAGAAGACCCATTTCCCCACCGAGAAACGAGAAAAATTTTCCGAGAAGCTGATTCTCAAAATTATCCTGGATCCACTCTATCAGTCTGACTTCCCATTCCATGTTTCTGACCTCCGTTTTAATATTTAAAGGCTTTTGATCCATATACGCCCGACTTCTTTATTATAACACTTTGAGAGCTGAACGTGTAGATTTCAATATGAAACGGTATTTCCAGATCGTGCCGGTCAAATTCGACATTTGTTTAGCAAATGCCGAATAAGTCCGGTCTGTTTTACAGACCGGACCATTTCCGCACTGCGCCGATTTATGAAGTAAATCGTGCGTTTTCTACAGCAATCCCTTAATGCACTTTTCGACTTCCGAAACATCGGCCGTAGGCTCAAAACGCGCCACAACATTTCCTTCCCTGTCGATAACGAATTTCGTAAAATTCCACTTGATATCAGGCTTCTTGTCCCAGTCGGGATCAGCCTTGGCAAACATATCCTCAAGCAGTTTCCTGTAAGGATGCTCCTCAAAGCCCTCAAAGCCCTTCTGGGATTTTAACCAGGTATAGAGAGGCAGCTCGTTCTCACCGTTCACATCCGACTTCTTCATCTGGGGAAATGTCGTATTATAATGCACAGTACAGAACTCATGTATCTCCTCGTCAGTGCCCGGCGCCTGTCCTCCGAACTGGTTGCAGGGGATATCAAGGATCTCAAGTCCCTGGTCATGATAATCCTTATAAAGCTTCTCGATCGGTTCATACTGCGGTGTAAATCCGCATCCCGTAGCCGTATTTACAACAAGGATCACTTTCCCTTTGTATTCCGAAAGCTTAAGCTCCTCACCTTTTCCTGTAGTTAATGTGTAATCGTAGATCATAGCGTCCTCCTTCAATAAAACCTGTTTGAAAACAATTATCCTGATTTCTGTTCTTCATTGATAATATTATCATGTTTGTCTTTTGTCATATTATATTTTGCAAAACATATTTTGTCAACACATTTTTTATTTTTTTTATCCGGCATATGTTTTCCTTTTCCTATGTGCTATTGCCGGCTGTGTTTTTACACCTGAAGGTGCCGGGTCACATACTCTCTTCGCTAAAATCAGTATCCATTGCTATCTGAAGAGTATAATCGGGATATGCCTTCTTTACCTTCTCATAGACATTCCGATAGACAATGCCCCGGTCCTTTGCATCAAAACTGACAACGATATCAAACCTTATCGATTTTTCAGCTTTATCTATATAAAACCCATGCATCTGCAAAACATAAGGCTCGCTCTTTACGATCCCCCGCACCTCTTCCCTGGCCCTCACCGCATCGGGATCTTTTGTATTATATGAGTAAACCCCGATGGCAGTAAGTATCACGTCATGATCCTGATAAACCTTCACCTGGATCCTTCGCAGGAGCTTATCCAGATCGTCCGCCGACAACGTATCCGGCACCTCTATATGGACCGATCCGTTATAAGATTCCGGACCGTAATTATGCAGGACAAGATCGTAAACACCGTTGACCTCAGGAAAAGAGGCGATCGTCTTTTTTAATTCCCGGGCAAGCTCAATATCTACCCTCTCTCCGAGTATCTTCGACAAGGTCTCTTTCAGCATTTCATAACCGGCCTTGATGATAACAACAGCGATAATTGCTCCAAGCCAAGCCTCCAGTGAAATGTCAAACAGGAGATAGACAGCGGCCGCCACAAGCGTTGATGCCGAAATAACCGAATCAAGCATGGCATCATTCCCTGAATTTACCAGTGAATCGGAGTTTACTTTCTCACCGACGCTCTTTACATATCTGCCGAGAATGAGCTTTACAAACACCGCAATTCCTATAATTACCAGAGACACGGTACTGTAATCCGGTTTTTCGGGGCTGATGATCTTCTTTACCGATTCGACAAAGGCTGTAAGCCCCGCATAAAGAACGATCACGGAAATGATCATGGCGCTTAAGTATTCGATCCTGCCGTGCCCGAACGGATGCTTTCTGTCAGGCTCCTTCCCTGCAAGCTTCGCGCCGACTATCGTAATGACCGAGCTTGCGGCATCGGATATATTATTCACCGCATCCATAATGATCGCCACGGAATTTACCGAAAGCCCTATGACGGCCTTGAATCCTGCAAGAAGGACATTTGCTATGATCCCGACGATGCTGGTCCTGATAATGATACTGTTTCGATCCTTCCGTTCCTCCATAAGACACCTTTCCTTACCCTACACGGGTCTCTGCACCGATATATTCCTGACGGCTGCAGCCTCTCTGGTTATTTTCTCCACATCAAGCATACCGCCCGCAATATGCGTAAGAAGCTCCTTCTCCAGTTCGTGGCCTGTACCGAAGGAAAGCCTGTAATCCGCCGCCATATTCTTCTTTTTTGATGAAAGAGCCCTGTCTAATACTCTGAAGCAGTCAAAGATGTGCTCTGGATGTTCCTTATCGGTATGCAGATATCCGACAATGACGCCCCCGGGCTTTTCCTCGCAGAGCATGACCGCTTCTATACTGTCCTTATCAAGAAGGGCGGCGGAAAGTTTCCGGTCATATGACTCCCAATACGTTATACCCTTTTCGTTGAAATACTCCTTTAGTATCTCCCTTTCTTCCGGACTGAACTGATCAAGCGCCCGGGCTCTTACAGGCTCTTTTCCCGCGATATTTTTCCTGTATACCGGGGAATAATCAAGGGCGCCAAACGAAACCGCATATTCTGCGCCCGTCTCGAAAAGATCATAGCCCGCCTTTATAAAAAACAGCCTGAGATCCTCCCGAAGCGGGATGATGCAGCGCACCATACCTATTCCGGAGTTTCCCGCACAGACTTCTATCTCTTCAAGCAAACGGCTTCCGAAACCCTGCCGTCTTTTTTTCTCCGGAACTTCAATAAATACTATATCAGTAACGTTCCTCCCGGAAACAATTGCCGCAAAACCGCCATAGTCTCCTCCGTCATCGGTTACGATACAGATTTCCGCGTGCTCCGGCAGTACCGTCCCGTAGCAGGCGGCATACTTCTTGAAAAAAAGGAGCTTATTCCGATCTGTTCCGGCCCAAAATGTCTTCATATCCTTACCCCATAAGCTTAGCGTATATCATCTGCAGGGTCGGAAGATTATTCTTCTGTCCATCACCCGCTTTTCTTATTTTCAGTCCCAGGGACTTTAATGTCTCATAGTACATATTATACTCTTCCGTTCCCTCCGGCATCTCAAAAACATGATGATAGAGCAGGACCGCATTCTTCTTTGAAAGATCCGAAAAAGCTTCCTTATATGTCGCATATCCGAGCTCACCGAGAGCTTCCTGCCGGATCTCCGCTTTCAGTTCCTCCTGCTTCTTTTTACTTAAATTCCTGAGAGCGGGATTACTCTGTTTCAGCGTATATATTACCGAATCAAGATTCAGCGCGTCATCCACTGCCTGCCGCCTGGTAAGGTTTCTTTTGTTCCTGGCGTATATGAGCCCCAATCCGATATGCAGTATCGATCCTACGGCTGCCATGATCCCGCCTATGGGTGCCAGTAATCCGGTCATGGCAAATGTACCGCCCATCATTGTAAGAGATCCCCCTATCGCCTTCACGGTCGCCGTTTTCCCCTGTGTCACCGTCACTCTGTCCTGATGTTTAAGGAGGATCTTTAACTGTTCCCTTTCCTTCTGCTTTTCTTTCGTAAGCTCTGTTCCCGCCCTGCTTTCACGAAGCATCGCCAGTCTCGCCTTCCTGGCGGCTTTTTGCGCACTGAGTGTCCTGCCTATCTCTATATATCCGCTGGCCGTCTGAAACGTTCCCCCGACAAGCAGAAGAGTTCCGGCACAGAACTGTGTCGCGCCGGACACAGTTGAAAAGGTTTCCGAAACACTTCGTGCCGCTGTGCTTCCGTACCAGGGAACGTTCGACGCTGCATTACCCGCATTTCCCGAAATACCCGCAAATTTGTCCACAATGGCAAAGGCTCCCTGTGTACCGGTACCTGTGCTCTTCAGTATCTGTGAGGATACCAAAAAGGCACGCGAGACATGATCCGCGCCTGTAAGCTTCGCGCCGGTCCTCGCAAGCTTTACCGCAGATACGAACCCGGCGATCAGGCCGACTATTGATGTTGCCGCCCCTATTCCTGAAACCGCAAGGTTATAACTTAAGTTACCCGTCACATCCCTGACAGGCGCGCCTATGGTCTTTAACAGACTGTTAATGCTTACTGCGGTGCCGCTCGTAAAATCCTTGACTTCATTGATGGTTTTCCATGCATCACCGCTCTGACTGCCTGCAATGGCATCCTCCCTTACGCTTTTCTTTCCCTCTCTTTCAAAATCCTTACCCTCTTTTTTTCTTACGCCCGCCGGCTCTCCCGGGCCCGCAGGGTTTCCTGCCTGCCCATTTTGAAGCTCGCTTATCTGCTCAAGCCCCTGAGCAAACTCTGTGATCAGCTGTTGTACCTTATGTCTCAGCTCCGGCTGCGCGATAAGATCCGGAGGCATATCGGGGGATAAGCCCGCCGATCTGTAAAGCGTAAGCAGGAGATTTCCCTTCTGAAGCAGAAGATCATAATAAAGGTCCTCCTTCTGCTCCTCATTTTCAGGCTTGTCTATTTCAAACTGTATCCGCTCCGCTTCATCATTATATGTCAGATAATCACTCACAATATCGCTTGTTAACACAACACGGGCCGCAGCCGCGAGTCTGCTCCAGTTGATGACAGAGTCCGAGGTATCGGA
>JAIKXO010000314.1 GCA_024684065.1 Lachnospiraceae bacterium | reverse complement strand
CGTTTATTTCAAGCTCTACATTAAGCTTCATTCGGGAATTACCCCCTTACCGACAAATTAATATCAAGCCCGAGAAGATTGGCTACCATAAGCGCTTTCTCCAGCTCAATGCTTTTCTTGCCGTTTTCCAGATCAGAAATAAAACTTACGGACAAACCGCTCACTGCGGAAATATCAGCCTGTGTATAGCCTTTGACCTTTCGTCTTTCTTTTATTGCTTTGCCAAATTCAGCTGCTTTTGAGATCGTCATTTTCTGCTCCCTGATTTCTATTTCTGTCTCCTAAAATAATAAGCCGTACGGCGTTATTATTACCCTTAGATAATAAATTACGCCGTACGGCTATGTCAAGCAATATTGGGTTGCTTTATGCCTTCACTTCTTCCTTCCGCGGGATCGAGTCAGTGGCACCCGGACGGGTCACCGCAATGGAGGATGCCTTTGCCGCCGTATCAAGGCACTCGGGGATATCCTTCCCTTCTATCATGCAGGAGATAAAGTAGCCTGTGAAGGTATCGCCTGCCGCGGTGGTATCTACCGCCTTTACCTTGTATATTCCCTGGCGGTATTCCTTATCTTTGTATTTATAGACGGATCCGGCGCTGCCGAGGGTAAGCACTATCTCGGCCTCAGGATATTTTTCCGTAAGAACGGAAAGGATCTTATCCGGCTCCTTTTCGCCGGTGATCTGTTCACCTTCTATTTCGTTAAGAAGGAAGAGGGAGATCTTTTTCAGGTCGCACTTTTCTACCGCGCTGTCATAGGGCGAAGGATTAAGTACTATCTTCATCTTCTTTTCATACGCGCTGTCTATAATGTAATCCAGGAGATTTACCTCGTTCTGGAGGATGATCATGTCACCCTCTTCGAAGTTTTTAAATACATCGTCAATATAGTCCTTTGTGAGCTGTCTGTTTGCGCCCCCGAAAAGGAGTATGGAATTCTGCCCTTCCTTGTCCACCTGGATAATGGTATGTCCGGAACGTCCCGGGATCTTCTTGATAAAGGAAGCATCCACATTATTCTCTATACATTTGTCTATAAGTAGCTGTCCCTCTTCACCGACAAGCCCCGCGTGATAAACCTTTACTCCGGCCTTTGAAAGCGCTATCGACTGATTCAGGCCCTTTCCGCCGCAGTTCTCCTTCACATCTCCGGTGGGCTCGGTCTCTCCCGGGATGATTATATGGTCAACAGGATAAACATAATCGATATTCAAAGAACCAAAATTAAGAACTTTCATGATAAAACCTCCTCTATGAGCTCATTACAGACCTTTCATCTTCTTATAAACATCACCCCACGGTCCGGCCAGCATGGTTTTTACTACAACAACAATATTATTTATCAGGGTGTATACTACTCTGTAGCCATTAAGTTTTAGTCTGTAATAATGATTCTTTTTTCCTTTTATACGTTTAACATCTATTTTTTCCGGATGCTCCCCGACCAAAAGCTGTTTTATTGCATCTTCATATTGCTTACGGACATCCTCGTGATCTCTGAAGAATTTATCGGCAGCCTTCACATATTGAATTTCATATGAAAACGGCCCGTTCCTCTTTGGCATACCATTCCTCCGGTTATACCGTAAAACGTTTTACGGATGTTATCTCCAGATCATCATCTGATAAGTTTTCGATTTCTGAAAGAATTTCTGCGGTTTCTGATTTGGATGCATCTTTAACATTTGCAGTCAAACGGTAAAAAGGATCAGCTTTCATTGTCGGAAGATAAGCATCAAGCGCTTCATTAATTACATCTGTCATTGTCATATGAAATACTGATGCAACCTGCTTTATATCCATAATCAGTTCTTCATCTAATTTCAGGTTCACTGCCTTGGAAGCCATGTACTTTTCCTCCTTTGTGTTTATATTATATACCGTAAAGACGATAAAGACAATATATATAAGCCCCTCTCAAATCATGAAAGGGGCTTTTATATATTGATGCAAGTGGGTTAGATTTTATGGTCTCTGTCTTCAAGTGTATGTAAAAAACGTCGGACTTCCATAATCTTTTCCCCATTTTCTTCAAGTATAACGTAATAGATAATATAGTTTTTTATATATATTCGGT
>JAIKXO010000299.1 GCA_024684065.1 Lachnospiraceae bacterium | reverse complement strand
TTCGCCTACGGGCTGTCGCTTATCAATATGTCGATCGTCGGCATGGCCGTGATGATGTATGTTTTTGTCCTTATTGATATGAACGCAACGGTATGGCGCGCGCACAGCCTGGAGATCGATTACCTGAAAAAGCAGCAGCAGAGTATGCGCCTCTTATTCGAACAGACTGCCACAGCTCTTGTAAATGCAATAGATGCAAAGGATAAATACACGCACGGACATTCTTCCAGAGTGGCTGAATATTCAAGAAAGATTGCCGAGCTATACGGAAAGAGCGAAGAGGAGTGCAATGAGATATATTTTTCCGCCCTTCTTCATGACGTCGGAAAGATAGGAATACCCGATCATATCATCAACAAGGACGGCAGGCTTTCGGATGAGGAATACGAGATAATGAAAAAACATCCCGAGATCGGGGAGAACATTCTGTCAAGTATCAGCGAATATCCTTATCTGAGCATAGGGGCTCATCACCATCATGAAAGATATGACGGCAGGGGATATCCGTCGGGACTTAAGGGCGAGGATATACCTGAGATCGCAAGGATTGTTGCCGTTGCCGATGCGTACGATGCAATGACCTCCAAGCGGAGTTACCGTGATTCCATTCCTCAGTCAAAGGTAAGGGAGGAGATCATCAAGGGCACCGGAAGTCAGTTTGATCCTACTTTTGCAAGGATCATGCAGCATCTGATCGATCTCGATACGGAATATGATATGAGGGAGAGGGAAGAACTTAAGGAGCTTGGCGGAAAAAACGAGCTGCATTGCAGGGAATTCAGAAGCAGCGTATCCGAAGGGATCTTTGTTACGCCCAATAAGGTAAGGATAAGCTTAAGAAGTATCCCGGAAAATGAAGAAGGCACATCGGAAGAGAGCATGCCCTGTCTTCTTTTATTCGATTCTAATGATGCACGCGCATACAGTGATGAACGCAAAAAACACGATCTGCATTATTATGAATACGGAGAGATCTGGTTTAACGGCCGTACCGTCAATGCAGGCGTAAGGGATATGATTATCCGGAAAGATTATTATGAGGAGAAAGAGAAAAAGGGCATATTGCGCAAGCCCAAACCATATACGGAATACGTCATTGAAGCCGTCAGATACAAGGATCATGCTCTTGTAAGGATAGAGGGCGACGGACGGATCATCGAGGTGACGATAGCACTTCCCGACAGTACAAGGTTCCTGTATATCGGACTTACAGGGCAGTACTGCATGTTCAGCGATGTTAAGATCGAAAAATCGGAAGAACCCATAGGAGAGGGATACATTAAAAGGATCGCGGAAGAGATAAGCTATATCAATGTTCCGGCTGGCGATATTCCCAATGTTCAGATAGACGGTTACAGGACTGATGCGACAGAAGGCATACCGATAACGGACGGGCTTAAGATATCATTCCACTCCATGAGTCTTCCGACAGCTACTCTGATATGGCACTGCCCGTTTATCAACATATTTTATTCTAAGGATAAAAAGGTGTTCGGAGAAAATTACAGAGAATTTGCCCTGATCCGCTTTGACGGCGAATACTGGGATACGGACGAAGCGGCGGAAAACGTGATCTATGTCAACAGAAGGGAAGAATTCAAGGGATGGGAGGCCTGGAGAGAAGACAACAAAAGCGGGATCGAATGTGTCGTTACGTTTTCGAGAAAGGGAAATAAGATAACGACGATCACTGAGAATATGGGGATATATATTAAAGATCTGACAATAATAAATGATGATACGCAGGAGATTTACGCTGCCATTTCCGGAGATCAGGTCGCACTGACGGATATAAGGATCCAACATTAACGGGAGATAAAAGATGAAAAAAATATTTGGACGTATTCTTGTAGTAGTACCCGCGCTTTTTCTGCAGATCGTATGGTATGTACTGCTTTTTGGCGGCCTTGACAGGTTCATGAAGGGGCATTTGAAAGATCTGCTTAATACGGTCTTTACGATCTTAGCCGTAGTGTTTGTGCTTTACCTTGTGTCGAAAAGGGACGAGGGCTCATATAAGCTTGTATGGGTCATAGTCATTCTGGTATTGCCGATCTTAGGATCCGTAATATACCTGTTTATGGGAAACAAGAGGAGCGGACGGGGACTTAAGAAGAGGCTGGAAAAATCCGCTCAGGCGCTTTCCATGAAAGATATCGTAGGGAGCGAAAATTATATTGAAGAAGTAAGGCACACGGATCTAAGGCTTTCGCAGTCGTTTGAGCATATCTGTAAGACCACCGGGTTTCCGGTCTTTCCGAACGATACGTCGCGTTTCTATTCCTTCGGGGAGGAAATGTTTGCAGATATGTGTGAGGATCTTAAGACGGCGGAGAAATATATCTTCATCGAGTATTTCATAATACAGCAGGGGAAATTCTGGGATACGCTGACAGAGATCCTTACCGAAAGAGCAGCGGCCGGAGTTGATGTTTTTGTAATGTATGACGATCTTGGCTGTATAGCGAAATACTCATTTGCGGACATCCATAAGCTGAGACAGAAGGGGATCAGGTGCGTTCCCTTCAATCCGCTTCTGTTTGTGACGACTCAGCTGAATAACAGGGACCACCGGAAGTTAACGGTGATCGACGGGCGTATCGCTTACAGCGGCGGCGTGAACCTGGCGGATGAATACATTAATGAGATCCATCCCTACGGAGTATGGAAGGATATCGGTTTTCGTATCACAGGGCCTGCGGTAAGAAGCTATGCATATATGTTCCTGGAATTCTGGAACGCTTTTTCCAAGGATCCCGTCTTAAAGGAGCATATTACGTTCCCGGAGCAGAGTACTGCGGTTAAAAACAGCGAAAACGGATATATCCTGCCTTATTATGATTCTCCGATGCGGGAGGAGCATACAACAAATGTGTTAGTTTCGGAGATACTGTCTTTATCAACGGATTATGTCTGGTATTATAATCCTTACCTGATGTTAGGAGATTCGCTTTTCGATGCGTTCATCAGGGCGGCGGAGCGGGGCGTTGATGTGAGGATCATCATGCCGGGGGTCTCCGACTCAAAGCTTGTTCACCGGATTTCGAGGAGCTATTACAAAGACCTGCTGAAAGCCGGCGTTAAGATATATGAATACAGTCCGGGCTTTGTTCATGCCAAGGCCTTTGTGGCGGATGACAAGCTGGCGGCCATCGGTACGGTAAATCTGGATTACAGGAGCCTCTTCCTTCATTTTGAATGCGAATCCCTGTTCTATAAGGCTGACATTGTTGAGGTGCTTAAGGAGGATTATCTGAAAACCCTTGAGAAATGCAAAGAGATGACGCCTGATAATATAAGCAACAGCGTTTTCCACAGACTGACGGACAGCATCCTGAGGCTTGCGGCGCCGTTAATGTAATGATTTGGTCTGTTTTACAGACCAAATCATTACTTCTTATGGGCATCGCAGCGGATTGTGAATGCCCCGCAAAATCGCGAAAGCTATGCAGCAACGAAGCGATTTTGTGTATCATGTGCTATTGACGCCATAATCATATGATCTTTCTTAAGATCCGGCAGAAATAATAAACTTTTGTAAAAAGGGGTATCCGGAATTTCCGGGCCTCTTTTTTGCTGCGCTCTTTGAGCCTTTTGGGGAACCGGATTATTATCGGATTATTATGTTTCCAGGTTGTATAAGAAAACCAAATGATGATATGAGATTTTCATATGATGTTATACAATATCTTATATTTATAATATATATGTGAGAAAGTGTCGGACAGGACGGGCCCAGCCCCGGATACATGCGAAAATGCGTATCCTGTCGGACCGGGGGCATGGTTTCAAAAGGAGTACGGGTTTTGAAAACAGAGCAATTGGAACTGGTGTTGTCGATCGCACGTGAGAGGTCCATCAGCAGGGCAGCGGCATCAATGTTCATATCACAGCCGACAGCCAGCAACATGCTGGGATCGCTTGAAAAAGAACTGGGCTATACGCTTTTTACACGGACCAGAAACGGCATCATTCCGACCAATGAGGGAAATGAATTCATTGAATATGCAATCGCGATAGAAAAATGGCTGAAGGCTATCTCACAGATAAGCAAACCGTTAAAACGTATAGATTTCAGGATCGCTTCGCTTAAGTTCGATTTTTGCGAGAAAGCTTTTGAGGAGCTTTGCGAGAAGTATATAGCAAATGAAAACGCTGTTGATCTTGCCCTTCAGATCGTAAACAATTCGGAAGATGCCCTGAAGATGGTAGAAGGCGGTATAGTTGATATGGCCGTTGTACTGGGCAGAAAAAAGACCTACGAATCCGATATCCGCAATGCGACAAAAAAACACTTTGAAACGGCTCTGATCGGAGAATTTCCTTTGGAACTCACCTGCAGCCGGTCACATCCGATTATACAGGACGGAAAGATCGTTTATGAACTGCTTGGGAAATATCCCTGCTTTTGCAGTATTTCAGCTTCTCAGATGGAATCATATATTCCTTATTTTCTTATGAAATATGATGTTGAGATACAGAGCAGAATTGAAATTGAACCGGGAGAAGCAAGATACCGGCTTATGCAGAAGATAAACGGATATCTGATCAGCGTGCCGCTGCCGGAAGAGATAAGGGCTGCCTACGATTTCAGATCCGTCAGGATCAAAGACTCGGATATGACCGTATTTGCGATATACTGCAGAAACCTTTTGAAGGAAGAACTGATAAACGAATATATTGACAGAGTGAGACTGCTTATTTAGTCACAATCATTAAATTATTTACCGATATTTTTACCGATACGGGCCACTTTTCCCGACGTTAAAATCGCTATAATTTCGTCGCTCCTTGTCATTCCTTGTCACGCTTCGTCACACTACGGACAAGTATGGACAACGGCATGTAGACGCAAAAAGTCGCGTTTTCTGAGCCGAAAAGTGAGGTCTCTTGAAG
>JAIKXO010000175.1 GCA_024684065.1 Lachnospiraceae bacterium | reverse complement strand
AGCTTGCCAGAATAACAAGTGTTAGGCTATAATGATACCCATGTTTAAGTTCATTTTGTGCATATATGCATTAAGCATAGCGCTTCCCGCCTTTGCGGGGATAAGCCTTGCTATAATGACTCCGGGCAGGAAGCTTTCGTTTTTAAGAGGGCTTCTTGCCGCAGTCTTTTCGGCAATTATAAGCTTCGGGTTTCTTCTGGCCCTGCTTTTTATGCATTTCACGCCGGCGGGGCTTCTGGATTTTTTCAGGTCCTCATTAAGCGGGGATATTATCTACCAGGATGTGATGTATTTAGCCCTGTCCGGGGCAGCGTACTGCGTTGTCTCGATCGCCGCGGGATTCCTCATAAGAAGGCTCGTGTTCGAGGATACGGCGGGGATCGGCAGGCTTCAGGAGAATATGGTGATCTTATCCGTTCTCTTTTCCCTGGCTGTTGTCGCCGGCGGCTGCTATATATCCGAATACTCCAAATCCCATATTCTTATAACTGAGCTGCACGGGGACGGAAGCTTTAAGGATGCGGGCGGGGTCTTTACGACCATCGATTATATAACTTTAGAGAACCGGGGCGCATGTCCGGTTGACATGAATGAGCTGTACCTGTCAGATAACGGTAATGATCTGAAAAAGCTTTCACTTGAGGGGAACAGGATCATACCGGGACAGGTGCTTCCCTTTTTTCTCGATGATACCTCTCCGTTTAAGCTTGGCAATGGGGAAACGGTTTATCTTTCGGATAAGAACGGGAAGGTGCTGTCAAGCGTCCTTTATGATCCGGAGGCAATGATAAAGTTTGATGCCCCTGTTTTCTCGGTTGAAAGCGGCTTTTATCCCGATGAGTTCATGCTTGAGCTTTCACTTCCTTCGAAAGAGGCTTCAGGGCAGGAACAGGCCGATATCTATTATACCCTGGACGGAAGCGCGCCTTCCGTATATTCACTGAAATATGAGGGGCCGATCAGGGTATATGACAGAAAGGGGGAGGACACTCCCTGCCTGAATGCTCAGAGGGTAGTCTATGACTATGAGGAATATGAGCCGGAATTTGAGGATGCAGACAGGGCTTTTATCATAAGAGCGGCTGCATTTGACACGGAAGGAAACAGAAGCAGGACCTCGGATGCGGTATATTTTGTGGGCGATACAGAATATGAGGATAAGAAGGTGATCTCCCTGACTGCAGATTACGAGCTGCTTTTTGGATTGAACGGCATCTGCGTTACCGGTCCTTTGTATGATGCGTGGTATTTAAACGGACGGGAAGGGGAACAGCCGCAGGTCAATTTCTGGCTTTCCGGCAGAGCCTCTGAGATCGAGGGCAATCTTCAGTTTTTTGACAACGGGCGGCACGAAGGCGGGCAGGACGTGGGCCTTCGGGTCTTCGGCGGCTCAACAAGGGACCTGCCTCTTAAGCATTTTTCGATATATTCAAGGAAGGCATACAGCGGATCCGACAGTTTCAGCGTGGATTTCTTTGACACCAAAAGACCCGTGCATTCCGTTGCTCTCAGGGACGGGACCGCGGACGCGGTGCTTCAGGAGCTGGTTTCGGGAAGGGATGTGGCGTCCCAGGAGCACGCGGAGGTTTCGGTCTTTTTAAACGGTGAATTCTGGTTCGACACCTTTGTCTGCGAAAAGTACAGTCCCGAATATTTCTATGAACATAAGGGGATAGCGGAGAACAATCTCATCCTGGTAAAAGAGGGCGAGATCGATGACGGAATGCCGGGTGACGAGCTTCTGTACCAGCAGATATACGCTTTTATAGGCGAGCATGATCTTGGCAATCCCGAGGCCTATGAGGAGTTTGGCAATATTATCGACGTCCAGAGCTATATAGAATATCTCTGTGCCAATATCTACGGATGCAATCTCGATCAGGACGAACAGATAAACCGGATGCTCTACAGGGCAAGGACGCCGGTAGGCGGGGGTGATAATGACGGGCGGTGGAGATGGGCGCTTTACGATATGGATCTCCTTGACAGGATATTTGATACCCTTGATTATTATGAGGTCGACGAGGCCGCGCAGATCAATTCCTTTAATGCAAGGGTGACCGAGAATTCGGTGAATTTCGAGGAGCAGACACTTTTCAAGGCCCTCATGCAGAACGAGACGTTCAGGATGAGCTTTATCGATACCTTTATGGAAATGATGGATGAAGATTTTTCCTATGAAAGGGTAAAGCCCGTGCTTTCCAAGTTCGGGGCGGGGGAGGAAATGGAGGAGTTTTTCCTTAACAGGAAAGAATATATGACACAGTATATTTATGAGGAGTTTGAGTGACTTAATGGACAGTTTCCGGCCAGTTTCAGGAATAAATAAAGGCCGGCAATGATGTCCCATGGCCTGTCCGGCATCTGTACACAGATGTTGAATAGAGGGTGCGGATTTTGTAAGGATTTTGTACAGTTTTTTTATCGGATACCACAGTTACGGATACGGGAAATAATGATGCAGCAGAAGAACAAGATAATATTTCCGGTTTTTTGGGTCATTCTTTTGGTGATGACCGTGATCGTCGGTTTTGCACAGGGCAAAAAAGCCGAGGAAACAGTGCTCATAAACACACAGGCTCAGGCAGCGGATCTGATGGGCTTATATGAACCCGGAGAAACGGATCTTAACGATTCCGAAGAGGGAGCGGTCACTCTTTCCGAAGAGGATCTTCTTTCAGGCGGGGCGCTTTCTGAGGGAGCTTACATACTTTCAGGGGACTATCATAATACGATCGAGGTAGACGCAGGCGACAGGATAGTTCATCTGATACTCGATAACGCTGACATCAGGACAAATGAAGGTCCCGCCGTACTTGTGCGGTCGGCCGCAAAGCTTGTCATCACGGCAAAAGAGGGTACGCAGAATGTCCTTGCGGATTGCGCGTTTTATACCGAAAAGAACGTTAACGCGGCAGTTTTTTCATATTCGGACGTGACGATAAACGGCACGGGCGAGCTTCAGATAACAGGCTTTCTGAAGGATGCTGTCAATACAAAAGGCGTGTTCAAGGGCCTTGATACCATTCTTCGCATAAAGGCCAAGAGAAATGCGATAAACGCTGACGACGGGATGCTTTTAAAACTCTCCGGGATGACTGCCGAGGCGGAAAAAGACGGCTTGAAGACCGGTATCCATAAACGTATATCAAAGGGGAATATCTATATCCTGAGCGGTGAAAACAGAATAATAGCCGGCAATACCGCGATACTTTCCGGGAGGGATCTGTTTGCGTCTTCCTGCAGCCTGAGCATTAATGCCGTTGTAAACGGGATTGAAACCGGGGGAGGCAGTTACATTGATGAAGGCGTGCTGACGCAGTGAGCTTAAGAAAAATGATCTGATCAGCGTTTGCCTTGGAAGGCGCCGCTTTTGGTGTTTAAATGTAATGATCCGGTCTGCCGCGCATACCGGACTAATTCAAAGTTTGCTAAAGCAAATACCGGATTGAGCCGGCATAAACTGAAGTTTATGCTTAAGCACAAGATCTGACACGCAGATCGGTGCGGTTCGGATCATACTTTGGGATCGAAAAAATGTGTGCTGAGATATACAGGCATGAGGACAAATACATAATAAACCGTATGCAGGCCGAGATCCTTAAGCAAAGGGCCAGGGCAGTGATGCGGCCGGATGCCCATACGAGGCCGGACGGGCTTTACAGCGTCAGAAGCCTTTACTTTGACGATATCAATAACAGCTGTTATCGGGAATCAGGAGACGGGACGGACCCAAGGGCGAAGTTCCGCATAAGGATTTATAATGAGGATAAAAATTACATCAGGCTGGAAAAGAAGATCAAAAAAAGGGGGCTTTGCCGCAAGCTTTCCGCTATGATCTCGGAGGAAGAGTGCAGGATGCTCATGGCCGGAAGGATCCCGAAGTTTACGGGGGATGAGGGACAGGGTTCTGCCAAAGCGGGAGCAGGGGATGCAGGGTATCAGGAGCGGCTTTCCGCGGAAGCTGTAAAGAGACAGCTCTTTAGTGAGCTTGAAGCCAAAAACCTGCGCCCGGTCGTGATCATATCGTATGACAGGCTTCCCTTCATCTATCCTTTCTTAAATATCAGGTTTACGATAGACACCGGCCTGTTCTACTCGGAAAATACAGACAGTTTTCTGGAAAAGGAAACGAGATTCGGTATTCCTGCGATGAGAGAGAATGATGATTACGGGATAATGGAGCTTAAGTGGGATGACATGGTCCCTTTGCATCTTAAGGATTATCTTTCGATCGAAACACTTATACACAGCAGATTTTCAAAGTATTATTACTGCAGGTCAGATCAGCGGGGCATATAGGATCTGCCGGAGCGGATCCGTTATTGCCGGACAGATATAAAAAATACATCTTTGCTGCCGCTCTGAGCTTTGACAGATCAAAACCCGGGGCCGGACAGACAAACAAAAATAACAGTTTTGTAAGGAGTTTAAAATGGATCTATTAGGAATCATCAGGAAAGCCATGTTTGAAGGTTATGCAGCCGAACCGCTCACACCGGGGGTCATACTGTTCTGTATCTGTTTTACCGCGGTGTTAGGAGCTTATATCTTCATAGTGTACAGGCGCATAAATACGACGTCCTTTTATAACAGGAGCTTTAACGTTTCGCTGGTCGCCATCGCGGTGATAACAGCCGCCATAATCCTTACGATACAGTCAAATATAGTTGTGTCCTTAGGAATGGTCGGTGCCCTTTCCATAGTGCGTTTCAGGACCGCCGTGAAGGATCCGCTTGATCTGGTGTTCCTGTTCTGGTCCATAAGCGCGGGCATAATATGCGGGGCGGGATTTGCGCTGATAGCGATGCTTGCATCCCTCGTTCTTACGGTGATAATAATCGTCTGCTTAAATGTAAAACAGGGCAGGAATATTACCCTCTTAGTGGTCAATCTGACAAACTATGAATCGGAAAAGATCGTTATGGACATCATAAACAATAACTGTTCCTATTCTAAGGTAAGGACACAGAATGCGGACAGGCAGGGGATGAGCATGACGGTCGAGGTAAGGATAAGGGAGAGGGAAAGGCTGCTTCACGAGCTTATGGGGTCGGATATCGTCAGTTCCGTGTCCTTCATGGATGATATGGAGGGCAGCCTCTAACGTATCCTGTCGGATCCTGAGGGGCAATATGGTTCCTTCTCATATCACTGGATTTTATTGCAGCTTAACCAAACGGCATTGGGACCGGGATCCCGTTTTCGGACAGCATGAAGTGGCCGCGAAAAAGCAGAGCCGGAGAAGAATTTTATGGAATACAGGAGGATAAAATGAGTACAAAAGGTATAGGAACGAAATGCGTGCAGTCCGGGTACAGGCCCGGAAACGGGGAACCGAGGCAGATCCCCATTATTCAGTCCACAACCTTCAAGTATGACACGAGCGCCGACATGGGAAAGCTTTTCGACCTTGAGGCGGAGGGTTATTTCTATACAAGGCTTCAGAACCCGACAAACGACTATGTGGCCGCAAAGATCGCGGACCTCGAGGGGGGAAGCGCGGGTATGCTTACTTCCTCCGGACAGGCAGCCAATTTCTTTGCTCTTTTCAATATCTGTGAGGCGGGGGACCACATAGTCTCTTCGGCTTCCATATATGGCGGTACCTTCAACCTTATCTCGGTGACAATGAAAAAGATGGGGATAGAGGTGACCTTTGTCGATCCGGACTGCAGTGATGAAGAGCTTGAGGCAGCTTTTCGGGATAACACGAAGGCCGTTTTCGGAGAGACGATAGCAAACCCCGCGCTGACGGTGCTTGATATCGAGAAATTTGCGAAAGCCGCACATGCCCACGGGGTGCCGCTCATCGTTGACAATACCTTCCCCACTCCCGTAAACTGCAGGCCAATCGAATGGGGCGCGGATATCGTGACGCATTCCACCACAAAATATATGGACGGACACGGCGCCGGGGTAGGGGGCGCGATAGTCGATTCGGGACATTTTGACTGGATGGCTCATAAGGATAAGTATCCGGGGCTTACCGAACCTGACGAATCCTATCACGGGATAATTTATGCCGAGAAATTCGGTCAGGGAAAGGCGTTTATTACAAAATGCACGTCACAGCTTATGAGGGATTTCGGCTGTATACAGTCTCCGCAGAATGCTTTCCTGTTAAATATGGGACTTGAATCCCTTCATGTGAGGATGGCAAGGCATGTGGAAAACGGCCAGGCCGTCGCGGAATTCCTGCAGGGCCGGGATAAGATCCTAAAGGTCAGCTATCCCGGGCTTTTAAGCGACCCTTATCATGAGCTTGCCGTAAAATACATGCCGAAGGGCGGCTGCGGGGTCGTATCCTTCGAGATCGACGGCGGAAGGGAAGCCGCGGAGAGATTCATGGGAAGGCTTAAGCTTGCCGCTATTGAGACACATGTTGCGGACGCGAGGACCTGCTGTCTGAATCCGGCAACCTCCACTCACAGGCAGATGTCTGATGAACAGCTGAAAGCGGCCGGTATACCTGCGGGACTTGTCAGGTTATCCTGTGGCCTTGAGGACAAGGAGGATCTTATAGAGGATCTTTCCCAGGCTCTAAAGGGTTGATTGCAGGTGCAAAGGAACGGCATGAGAATATGCCGGACAGGCGCAGGGCAGGCCTGTGCCGTCTGATTGCCGTATTTATTTGACTTTTGGGCGTTTACATGATAGTATACCTTTTGCCTTGTTGATTTATCAGGGTAAAGCGATAAAGCAAAACGGTTAAGCAGGACAGTAAAGCAAAACAGGCTGCCAGCCTGTATAAAGCCTGCATGAAACTCAGACAATATCAGAGGAGAAAATGAAAATGAAAAAAAGAATTGCATTAATACTCGGTACACTGTTTATCATAAGCTCTTTAGCCGGCTGCGTGCCTGCGGCCGCTCCCGCCCAGTCAGAGCCGGCTGCCACGGAAGCCGCTTCCGGGGACGCAAAGGAGGCAGAGGTGCCTGAAAGCGCCGACGACGGGACCTTTGTGGTAGGTTTTGACGCAAGCTTCCCTCCTTACGGATATCAGGATGATGACGGGGAATATGTAGGATTTGATCTCGACCTTGCCGGGGAAGTGGCGGAAAGAAGAGGCTGGGAGATCGCTCTTCAGCCTATAGACTGGGATTCAAAGGATATGGAGCTTGAATCCGGAACGATCGACTGTATCTGGAACGGCTTTACAATGAGCGAGGAGAGGCTTGACAAATATGAATGGAGCACTCCTTATGTCGATAACAGCCAGGTTTTCGTAGTGGCGACTGATTCCGGGATCGAAACTCAGGCCGATCTTGCAGGAAAGATCGTTTGCGTGCAGACCGATTCTTCCGCGCTTGAAGCCCTTGATTCAGAGGATTCGAAGGAGCTTAAGGATTCCTTTGCGGAGCTTGTGGTGGTCCCGGATTACAATACTGCGTTCTTAAATCTTGAATCCGGCGCGGTTGAGGCTGTTGCCATGGATATCGGCGTTGCCGAATATCAGATCAAGTCCCGCGGAGACGAATATAAGATTCTTGACGAGGAGCTTGTTTCCGAGCAGTACGGAGTTGGCTTCCTTAAAGGAAATACGAAGTTAAGGGACGAGGTTCAGGAGACCTTAGACGAGATGGCCGCAGACGGAAAATTCATGGAGATAGCAGAGGAGTGGGGGCTTCAGGATGCCGTCATTCTGGGGAAATAAGGACAGCTCTCTGTTTTGGGGAGAAACCGCTAAGCACACGGTTCCTCAGGAACCGGAGCAGAGCGTAACTGATCCGGTAAGAAGTCTGACCGGATCGGCATAGAATAAAACTGATTCTGATCAAAGTCATGACTTTCCGGGGGCAGGCATGGAAAAGCCCCGGAAAATGAAGAGCCCGTATTTCGGGCCGGAGGATAAAATGAGTGTCGGAAATATTATCATACAGCTTTTAGACGGTTCGTTTACAAGTATAATGATATTTCTTCTGACACTCCTTTTTTCGTTACCGTTAGGACTCTTGATCGCTCTCGGAAGGCTTTCGAAAAACAGGATCGTCAGTACGCTCATAAAGATCTATATATCGATAATGCGCGGAACTCCGTTAATGCTCCAGCTCATGGTGGTATTTTTCGGACCGTATTATCTTTTCGGGATAAAGATAAAGACCTCCTACAGATTTACGGCGGTCATCATTGGTTTTGTGCTTAATTATGCCGCGTATTTTGCCGAAATATACAGGGGCGGGATCGAATCCATCCCCAGGGGCCAGTACGAAGCCGGAAAGCTTTTAGGTTACTCAAATTCACAGATCTTTTTAAGAATCTACCTTCCGCAGGTGATAAAGACAATACTCCCTTCGATCACAAACGAGGTGATAACTCTCGTAAAGGATACCTCTCTGGCTTTTGTCATAGCGGTTTCCGAGATGTTTACTGAGGCAAAGGCCATAGCGGCGGCCCAGACGACGATGATGCCCTTTATCGTTGCCGGAGTATTTTATTATGTTTTCAATTTTGTGGTGGCCTTTATCATGGAAAAGATTGAAAAATCCATGAATTATTACAGCTGAGCTGCTTTTCGGAGGCTTTTAACGAAGTATCGCAGACATTTTTTCGATATGTATCTGCGCATGTGTTAACCCGCTTCTGCCGTTTTACGGCGGCTTTTAATGCTGTTAACGAAGTGCAAAAGACAGATTTTTTGATATTTACCCGGGTAAATGTTAAACCGGGCTTGCCCGGCCGGTAAAAAAGAAGGATTTGATATGTCTGACAAGCTTGTCGAGATCAAAAATTTAAAAAAGAGCTTTGACGGCCTTTCGGTGCTTAAGGATGTATCCCTGAGCGTAGAGAAGGGAGAGGTTGTTTCAATATTGGGACCCTCCGGCTCCGGTAAATCGACCCTGCTTCGCTGCGCGACAATGCTTGAGAAGATGGACGGGGGCGAGCTTTCCTATATGGGAAGAAAAGCTGTCTGTAAAGGAGAGGACGGAAGGAGTGTTTATGCTCCAAAGGAGGAGCTTAAGGAGATCCGGAATATGTTCGGCCTTGTCTTTCAGAGCTTCAACCTCTTTCCGCATTTCTCGGTGCTCAGAAATGTCATGGACGCTCCTGTGGCAGCTCACAATGTTCCAAAGGACGAGGCGAGGGAGAACGCCCTGAGGCTCCTTAGGCAGTTCGGGCTTGAGGATAAGGCGGACTGTTATCCCTGCCAGCTTTCGGGCGGGCAGCAGCAGAGAGTTTCCATCGTAAGGGCGCTTGCCCTGAACCCGAAGGTGATCTATTTTGATGAACCGACCTCAGCACTCGATCCCGAGCTTACCGGAGAGGTCCTTAAGGTTATCAAGGACCTTGCAAACACGCATATGACGATGATAATAGTGACCCATGAAATGAATTTTGCAAAGGAGGTCTCGAACCGCATTATTTTCATGGAGAACGGACTTATTCAGCTCGAGGGGGTGCCTGAGGAGATCTTTGAATCCGGTAATGAGCGCTTCAGGTCGTTTGTCGGGAAACTTTCGTAACTCCGGACCGGTTCAAACAGCCGTATCATTTGACTTTTTGGCGATTTATATATAGAATGTGTTTGTATGCGCTGTTCATAACAATGTTATTGAATTTTTTATTACCATGTCTCCTCAGACATGGCAATTTTGATGCTTTGAGCAAACAGATCAATTCGGGAGAGAGGATATTATGGAAAAAAGAGAGCAGCTTTATGAAGGCAAGGCAAAGAAGGTATTTGCCACGGATGATCCGGATGTCGTGATCGTTTCCTATAAGGATGATGCCACTGCCTTTAACGGTGAGAAAAAGGGCACGATAGTCGGTAAGGGCGTGATCAACAACCGCATGACCAATCATGTGTTCAGGCTTCTCGAAAAGGAAGGTGTTCCGACCCATTATATCGAGGAGCTTTCGGACAGGGAGACTGCGGTAAAAAAGGTGGAGATCGTCCCTCTGGAGGTCATAATAAGAAATATCGCCGCAGGCAGTTTTTCAAAAAGGCTCGGTGTTGAGGAGGGTACCCCTTTTAAGAAGCCTACCATAGAGTTCAGCTATAAGAATGACGAGCTCGGGGATCCTTTAATAAACAGTTATTTCGCCCTTGCCCTGGAGCTTGCCGATGAAGAGGAGATCGAAACCATCAAAAGATATGCCTTTAAGGTAAATGATGTTTTAAAGGAGTATTTCCTTAAGGCGGATATCGAGCTTGTCGATTTCAAGATAGAGTTCGGAAGGTATAAGGGAGAGATCATCTTAGCGGATGAGATATCACCCGATACCTGCAGGCTGTGGGACGTAAACACCCACGAAAAGCTTGACAAGGACCGTTTCAGGAGGGATCTCGGGAATGTTGAGGAGGCTTATAAAGAGGTCTTCAAAAGACTGTCCATTTAAGGGAATCCCCATTATGATCAAGGAGAAATAATGAGCGAAGAAGCAAACCGCACCGACAGATACATAAGCCCGCTTTCGGAAAGATATGCGAGCAGGGAAATGCAGTATATTTTTTCCCAGGACATGAAGTTTAAGACCTGGAGGCGGCTTTGGATCGCTCTTGCGGAAACAGAGATGGAGCTTTCGCTCTGCGAGAACGGAAGGCCTGTCATCACCGAAGAGATGATCGAGGAGCTTAAGGAGCACGCGGAGGACATAAACTATGACGTAGCAAGGGCCAGGGAAAAAGAGGTACGCCATGACGTCATGAGCCATGTTTATGCCTATGGCGTGCAGTGTCCGAAAGCAAAGGGGATAATCCACCTCGGCGCGACCTCCTGCTATGTGGGAGATAATACGGATATCATCGTGATGACCGAGGCGCTTAAGCTTATAAGAAAAAAAGTATTAAACGTGATAGACAAGCTGGCTGGATTTGCCGATATGTATAAGGGGCTTCCGACGTTAGCGTTCACCCACTTCCAGCCTGCCCAGCCCACGACCGTAGGGAAGAGGGCGGCCCTCTGGATAAACGATTTCATGCTGGATCTGGAGGAGCTTGATTTCGTTCTTTCTAAAATGAAGCTTCTGGGCTCAAAGGGAACTACGGGAACCCAGGCGAGCTTCTTGGAGCTTTTTAACGGAGATCATGAGACCGTAGAGAAGATCGATCCGATGATCGCAAAGAAGATGGGCTTTAAGGAATGCGTCCCGGTAAGCGGCCAGACCTATTCGAGGAAGACCGATTCCAGGGTCTTAAACGTCCTTTCCCAGATAGCGCAGAGTGCCCATAAAATGTCAAACGACATAAGACTTCTCCAGCACCTCAAGGAGGTTGAGGAGCCTTTCGAAAAGAACCAGATAGGGTCCTCCGCGATGGCTTATAAGAGGAACCCCATGCGCAGCGAAAGGATAGCTTCGCTCAGCAGATATATCATGACAGATGCCCTGAATCCGGCGATAACGGCATCGGAACAGTGGTTTGAGAGGACTCTTGACGATTCCGCCAATAAGAGGCTCAGCATTCCCGAAGGGTTTTTAGCCTGCGACGGTGTCCTTGATCTTTGCATGAATGTCGCGGACGGTCTTGTGGTGCATGAAAAGGTAATATACAGACATTTACTTAGCGAGCTTCCGTTCATGGCGACGGAGAATATCCTCATGGACGCCGTAAAGAACGGGGGAGACAGACAGGAGCTCCACGAGGAGATCAGGGAACTCTCCATGAAGGCAGGAGCCCATGTGAAGGAAGAAGGTCTTGAAAATGACCTTCTTAAGCTTATCGCGGACAGCGACAGGTTTGATATTTCAGAGGAAGGTCTTAAGGAGCTCATGGAACCCGCTAAGTACATCGGAAGGGCAAAGGAGCAGGTTGAGAGCTACCTCGAAAAGACGGTAAGGCCCGTGCTTTCAGAAAATAAGGCAGAGCTTGGGGTAAATGCGGAAATAAACGTATAGGTGTTTTGTTTTACGGAGGATTAAAAATGGTTAAGGCTATAGTCGGTGCCAACTGGGGCGATGAAGGCAAGGGAAAGATCACGGATATGCTTGCGCAGGATGCGGACATCATCGTCCGTTTTCAGGGAGGAGCCAATGCGGGACATACGATCGTAAACAATTACGGTAAGTTTGCGCTCCATACCCTTCCTTCGGGCGTGTTTTACAGCCACACGACAAGCGTCATAGGAAACGGGGTGGCGCTTAATATCCCGGTGCTCTTTAAGGAAATAAACGATATCATGGAAAGAGGGGTTCCGAAACCGAAGCTTCTTATTTCCGACAGGGTGCAGATCGTCATGCCTTATCATGTCGACCTCGACACCTATGAGGAGGAGAGGCTTGCGGGAAAATCCTTCGGTTCGACGAAGTCCGGGATAGCTCCCTTTTATTCCGATAAATACGCAAAGATAGGCTTCCAGGTAAACGAACTGTTTGAAGAGGAAAGCGCGCTTTTCGAGAAGATCCACAGGGTGGCCGTCATAAAGAACGTGATGCTTAAGCACCTTTACGGAAAGCCCGAAATAGATGAAAACAGGCTTTTTGACACGCTCATGGAATATAAGGAGATGGTGAAGGACTATGTCTGCGATACATCGGCGTTCCTTTACAAAGCGGTAAAAGAGGGAAAGAACATTCTTTTGGAGGGACAGCTTGGTTCCCTTAAGGATCCGGATCACGGGATCTATCCCATGGTCACTTCTTCCTCGACCCTTGCGGCCTACGGGGCTATCGGAGCGGGGATACCGCCCTATGAGATAAAGCAGATAATAACCGTATGCAAGGCCTATTCATCTGCGGTAGGAGCAGGCGCCTTTGTGTCGGAACTCTTCGGGGATGAGGCGGAGGAGCTTCGCAGACGGGGCGGCGACGGAGGCGAATACGGCGCCACCACCGGAAGACCGAGAAGGGTCGGATGGTTTGACACCGTTGCGTCAAAATACGGACTAAGGCTTCAGGGAACGACGGATGTTGCATTCACTGTTCTCGACGTGCTGGGTTACCTTGATGAGATACCGGTGTGCGTTGGCTATGACATAGACGGTGAGGTCACAACGGATTTTCCCGTTACGTCCGAGCTTGAAAAGGCAAAGCCGGTGCTTGAGGTACTTCCGGGGTGGAAGACCGATATCAGAGGTATAAAGAAATATGAAGAGCTTCCGGAAAACTGTCGCAGATACATTGAATTTATAGAGGAGAAGATCGGAT
The DNA here is from genome assembly GCA_024684065.1 of Lachnospiraceae bacterium. The sequence goes on along the minus strand of JAIKXO010000175.1, from coordinate 989 downwards.
TTCCGATAACAATGATATCAAACGGGCCGGGAAGAGGCGATATCATATACAGATAATACCGGGGAAACGCGGGCTCATTAGCGAAACGGCAGGCCATTTGGTCAATGAGCATAATAAGCGTTTCCGTTACCGGAGTGTTAAGGATCTGCTGACCGGTATGCAGCATATACACAATACTATCGCGGACGGTTTCGTCCGCAGTTTAAGGGTGGCTTATGGCGATAAGGAATATTGTTTTTGACATCGGAAATGTACTGCTTGCGTTTTGCTGGCAGAAGCATTTTACAAAGCTCGGGATACAGGGGGAACGTTTTGACAGGGTGGCGTCGGCTACCGTCAAGGATGAGCTCTGGAATGAAATGGACAAGGGCGTTATCCCTTATGACGAGATATTAAAGGGCTTTATCAGGAATGATCCGGGGGTGGAGAATGAGATAAGGCTCATGCTCTCAAATCTTAACGGGATAGTTGAGAGCTATTCCTATACCGAGCCATGGCTTAAACAGCTTTCGGAGAGAGGCTACAGGGTTTACGCGCTCTCAAACTTTTCCGAAAAGTGCTTCAACGAAAGCCGGGAGAAAATGGAATTCCTTAAACTTATGGACGGGTATATCATATCCTACAGGGAAAAGCTTATAAAGCCCGACCCGGCCATATATAATCTTCTGCTTGACAGATACTTCCTGAAGGCCGAAGAGTGTGTGTTTATGGACGATACCGAGACCAATGTGGAAGCAGCTAAGAAGGTCGGAATGCATGCTTTTGTATTTAAAAGCAAAGAACAGGCGGTAAAGGAGCTTTTAAAGCTCGGAGTGGATGCCTGAGGGAAGCCGGCCTGCTTATATATCCGGCAGGGAAACTATAATGCCTCCCGCGGGTGCGCTTCCCGCTTCATTATCGGGTACGTGCCTGCTGCATGCCGCAAAGAGATTTTATATTCCGTGCGTTTGTCCGGCACCTGCAAAGCGGATACCGGAACAGTCCGCGCA
>JAIKXO010000156.1 GCA_024684065.1 Lachnospiraceae bacterium | reverse complement strand
CGAATATGCTGCCGGTCACCTTGGAACAAACCTAATCGTTGTTTTGGGTCATACACAGTGTGGAGCAGTTTCGGCTGCTATTCATCACGATCCAAATGGCTATATCAAATTCATTACAGACGAGATCAAGAAGGGGATTGGACAGGAAACAGATGATTATAAAGCAGCTGTACTCAATGTAAGGAGAAGCATCAGTATTATTGAATCCAGCCTTGAGATTCAAAAGGATGAGGAGCATGGATTAAAGGTGATCGGAGCAGTTTACAGAGTTGAGAACGGCGTTGTGGAGTTTGAAGTATAGAGAATGGAAGAGCGATTATCTTACAGTACAATTCTTTTACAACAGGATGGAGGAGCCATGATCAAAGGAATTCATCATGTTTCTATGAAGTGCAATACTGATGAGGAAATAAATAAGGTAAAAGATTTTTACATCTCTGTGTTGGGCCTGAAGATAGTTCGCGAATGGCCAGATGGATTTATGATTGATACTGGTAACGGATATATTGAGATTTTTACAAATGCTGATGGAGAGCATCGTTTAGGCTCGATTCGCCATTTTGCATTGCTTACTGATGATGTGGATTCATTAGCTGAAAAGGTGAAAGACGCCGGATACGAATTGATTGTAGAACCAAATGATAAGGTGATAAAGTCGGTTCCTGAATATCCTATCAGAATGGCATTTTGCATTGGCCCTCTGGGGGAACAGATAGAGTTTTTCTATGAAAGATAAACCGGAAATAGTGTTGATTAACTTAGCGGGTTCGGCTGTTTTGCCGGACCTTTTTTGCTGACAAAAATGGCGAGAAGTGATAGAATATATGAGGGTTTACGGAGATGCGCAGCATGTTACTGTTGGCGGATATGTCAGGAATCATGCCTCAAACTGGCTGTTGAAAACGAAATCCGAAGCATAGCGTTTCCGTCTATATCAACCGGTGTCTTTTCTTTTCCGCTCGACAAGGCGGTAAAGCATGCTGGTATACGAAATGTTGGAATACAGTTTGAAGTAAATAGTGGTTTGACTTGGAAAATGATAATACCTGGTTTTATTTCACAAAAGGATAAAGAACGGTTCTTCCGAAGCTTGACGGATGAGCAGAAGATTGAAGCTTTGAACGAGATGGTTCGCACCTCGGAGCATATTGTGTTTCTCGGAGGAGCGGGTGTATCTACGGAAAGCGGGATTCCGGATTTTCGAAGCAAGGATGGTTTGTATCATAGGAAGGATAAGAAGTTCGGAAGCTACAGACCGGAATACCTTCTGAGTTATGATTGTTTGAATCATAAACCGAAGGTGTTCTTTGAATACTTCAGGGAGAACTTAGATTGTCGAAGCATTCAGCCGAATGATGCGCACAGAAAGCTTACTGAGATGGAACAGAAGGGCAAGCTGGATGGTGTGATCACGCAGAACATTGACGGACTTCATCAGAAGGCTGGCAGCAGGAAAGTGTGGGAGATCCACGGGAGTGCACTGCGTAGTTACTGCGTGAGCTGTCGTAAGGAGTACGGGCAGGATTTCATTTTTGAAAACACGGAGGAGGTGCCGCGCTGTCCGAAGTGTGGGAAGATGATCCGTCCGGATGTGACTCTGTATGGAGAGCTTCTGCCTGAACCGGCCTACGAAGAGGCAGTAGCGCTTATTCGATATGCGGATATGCTGATCATCGGTGGTACATCCCTGGAGGTTGGTTCCGCGGCGCAACTGGCGCATATGTATCACGGAAAGTACCTGGTGATCATCAACAAAGGAAAGACAAAAATGGAAGGCAAGGCTGATCTGGTGTTCTGCGACAGCATCGGAAAGGTTATGAACCGGATCGACCTGGGGAACGAGATATGAATAATAGTGAAGTGATTGAAAAACTGAAAAAAGGAAATGAGCAGTATCTGGAGAACAGGTACAACCCGGGTGATACTTCGGCGGAAATACGGAAGAAGACCGCGGTGGAAGGTCAACACCCTTATGCCATAGTGATCGCGTGCTCGGATTCCCGCGTGATTCCGGAAGCTATATTTTCGGCAAATCTTGGAGACCTTTTTATAATTCGTATTGCAGGAAATGTCCTGGATAACCACCAGTTGGGCAGTATTGAGTATGCGGCATCACATCTTGATGCAAATGTGATCGTGATGCTCGGCCATACGCGGTGTGGTGCTGTTGCGGCTGCAATCAAAGGCGTGAAAGAGGGTTTCATTAAGTATATCACGGACGATATTCGCGAGACGATCGGGGAAGAAACAGATGATTATAAGGCTACGGCCTTAAACGTGAAGCATGGAGTAAGCCGGATACGTCAGGCGTTCAAAGAGCATCCGGAGATTCCTTCGGATGAACTTAGAATTGTGGGCGCTGTATATAATGTGGACACCGGCAAGGTGGATTGGATATAGAAGTTGGTAAGGTTTATAAGCCTTGTGAACACAGGTGAATTAAAAATGAGGAGGACGATAATGATGGAATTCACGACAGACATTTTAAGTGTATTTGATAAGAAATGGGCGCTGCTTACAGCCGGTGATGGGGACAGTTTCAATACTATGACCATAAGCTGGGGAGGGCTCGGAACCTTATGGAACAAGCCGGTGGCGACTGTTTATGTAAGGACGTCCAGATATACGCATGATTTCATGGATACAAATGATTTTTTTACGGTTAGCTTTTATCCGGAGGAGTGCAGACGGATCCTTGGTGTGCTCGGATCAAAGTCCGGCAGAGAAATAGATAAGATGAAAGACTCAGGACTCACACCGGTTAAGGCGGGTGATTCCGTGTCATTTAAGGAGGCTGAGGTTACGCTGGTATGCAGAAAGATGTTTAAGCAGCAGCTGGATGTTGAGAACATGCCGGCGGAGGTTGCAAAGGCGATGTACGAGGGACAGGCACCTCATGATATGTATATCGGAGAAATTGTGGACATCATCAGAAAGGACTGAAGGAATCTGTCTAAAAGGACATAGCCAAGAGGAAAGAGGAATCACCATGGACAACGAAAGAATACACACCGGTGACATCGTTCAGCATTTTAAACGCGAGACAAGGTTTAAGGGACAGGCGCTGTCGGGAAGATTGCAGCTTAGACCTCAAAGGATGCTACTGCGACTGAAGCAATCGGATAAAATATGTGAGGGTGAGTTAACAGATGAATATACAGATCTTTGGAACCAAAAAATGTAACGACACCAGGAAAGCGGAACGCTTTTTTAAGGAGCGAGGGATAAAGTTCCAGTTTGTGGATATGAAAGAAAAGGGAATGAGCAAGGGCGAGTTTCTGTCCGTAGCGCAGGCAAACGGTGGCATTGAGAACATGATCGACTGGAATGGAAAGGATCAGGATCTGCTGGCGCTGATCAGGTATACTGCGGAGTCTGCAAAACTGGAGAAGATCCTTGAGAATCCATCGGTTATCAAGACGCCGGTTGTCAGAAACGGAAAACAGTCTACGCTCGGCTATCAGCCGGAGGTGTGGAAGGGCTGGAATTAGGAAGCTGAGAGTAAAGTGTGGCGAGATTTAGTATAAGGAGCGATAGTCTTAAGTCTATGAAGGATAGGGTGTTCGAATATATAAAACGCAAATATAAAGTCACTCCGGATTACCCATGGAAGCAATATGACGAGAATGCGGTGTTCAGACACAGGGATAATAAGAAATGGTTTGCACTCGTCATGGAAGTGGATAAAGCGCATCTGGGGTTGAACGGAAGTGAAAATGTACCGGTGATAAATGTAAAAATTGATGATATGATGCTTCGTGATATGCTGATTCAGCAGGATGGCATCATGCCGGCATACCATATGAACAAGATTCATTGGATTACGATTTTGCTTGACGGAACAGTTCCGGAGGAGCAGGTCTTCGGGTTGATCGACGAAAGCTTTATGATGACCGCATCAGCAAAGAAAAAGCAGAAGCTCAGACCGCCGAAGGAGTGGATAGTTCCTGCGAATCCGAAGTATTATGACATTGTTCATGCATTTGATGAGACAGATGAAATAAGCTGGAAGCAGGGAAGCGGGATAAAAGCCGGGGACATGGTATATATGTATGTAGGTGCTCCTGTTTCTGCAATCCTGTATAAATGCAAGGTGATGGAAACAGATATTCCTTATGACTACGCGGATAAGAACCTTGTTATAAAAGCGCTGATGAAGATAAAGCTTAAGAAGCGATATAAGCAAGACAGGTTTACCTTTGAGGTATTGAAGGAAGAGTATGGTATATATGCGGTACGAGGACCGCGTGGTATACCAAACAGTTTGAGTAAAGCGTTGAAAAGTAAATGAAACGGAGAAACAGAAAATGAATGAAGTAATCAAAGCAATGAAAGAACGCAGGAGCATCCGTAAGTTTAAACCGGATATGCCGAAAAAAGAGGAGCTTGAGCAGATAGTTGAAGCAGGGCTTTATGCTGCAAACGGAAGAGGTTTGCAGGCTGCAGATGTGATCGTAGTTACAAACAGGGAAATCCGTGACAGATTGTCTGCTGCAAACTGTAAGATAGGAGGCTGGGATTCGGGCTTTGATCCTTTCTATGGTGCTCCGGCTGTTCTGATCGTATTGGGGAATAAAGACTGCTCAACTTATGTGTACGATGGCAGTCTTGTTATGGGAAATATGATGCTTGCGGCGCATAGTCTCGGTCTTGGGAGTATTTGGATTCATCGTGCGAAGGAAGAGTTTGAACAGGATGAGTGGAAGAAGCTTCTTGCTGAGCTGGGTGTTGAAGGCGATTGGGAAGGAATAGGGCACTGTGCAGTAGGTTATATTGACGGTGAGAACCCCCAGGCGGCACCGCGCAAGAAAAACAGGGCATTCTGGCTGGAGTAGAAGGATTCTTTTTTGTTTTATGACAGTGTCGGGAGGCTATGAGCCTGATTGCTGTGCGGAAGGTGTAATTATTCTGGTTTATGGATGTACGGATTATAAAGAGCCCGTGCTATCTCTGCGCGAGGATGAGGCGGGGCCATCTGTACAACAAGGCAAGGGAACTTGGCTGCAACAAAATAGCTTTGGGGCATCCATAACCGCAAATTCATTTTCTATTACGGCGGAAAGCCTGTGTTACATGCCCGGGTACGGCATATGCAGCCTCAGCCTATGGACTTGCGGGTGTGTGGTATGTGATGTGCGGAGAGCTCATATTCAGGGGAGTTATCTTC
>JAIKXO010000147.1 GCA_024684065.1 Lachnospiraceae bacterium | reverse complement strand
AAGTTCTTGAACTGACTCCGGGAAAAAAGAAGATCAATGTACACGCAAGTTACGCGATCTTCAAAGGAAACGAATACAGAAACAGGAATGCCATTAAACCTGAAGATTTCAAACCGTGGGTGGATCTTGCCAAAGAGACCGGTACCGGACTTGATTTTAACCCTACGTTTTTCGGACATGAAATGGTAAAAGACGGACTGACACTTACCAGCCCTGATGAATCTGTCAGAGAATTCTGGATAGAGCATGGCAGGGCTTGTATAAGGATCGCCGGATATTTTGCCGATGAACTCAAAATACCGTGTGTGCTTAATTTCTGGATAGGAGACGGCTTTAAGGATATTCCGGCAGACAGGCTCACACCGAGATTAAGATACAAGGACTCGCTTGAAAGGATACTTGAGGTAAAATACGATCCCGACAAGGTTAAACCATGCGTTGAGTCAAAGGTTTTTGGGATCGGAGTTGAATCATACACCGCAGGGTCTTCGGAGTTCACACTGGGATTCGCGGCTTCACATAAAGGAGTGCTGCCGCTAATGGATAACGGACACTATCATCCTACAGAGGTGGTATCCGACAAGATCCCGGCTATGCTGACCTACTTTGATGAGATCGCATTACATATAACCAGACCGGTCAGATGGGACTCTGATCATGTTGTGCTTTTTGATGATGAGACCAGGGAAATGGCCAAAGAGATAGTCAGAAATGATGCTCTCCACAGAGTATACATGGCTCTTGATTTCTTTGATGCATCGATCAACAGGATAGGAGCCTGGGCAGTCGGCTTCCGCAGCTGGCAAAAAGCGCTGCTTAACGCGATGCTCATGCCTCATGACATGCTAAGGACTCTTCAGGAAAACGGAGAATTCGGCAAACTGATGGCATACCAGGAAGAGCTCAAGACCTATCCGTTTGGAGCTGTCTGGGATGAATACTGCCGAAGCTGCAATGTCAAGACAGATCTTGAATGGTATGATGATGTGTTAAAGTACGAAAAGGAAGTTTTGCTAAAAAGGACGGGAAGATAAGATGAAGATAACGGAAACAGAGTTTGCCAGAGGATTTGTGAATATGGCCGATGACGGCAATAAAATGGGGTGGCATGAACGCAACGGAGGAAATCTGAGCTACAGGATAACTGATGCAGAGATCGAATCTGTAAAGGATGAGCTCTCATACGGGCCGTGGACTGATATAACAGCTTCGGTTCCGGGGCTTGCAGGCGAATATTTCATGGTTACCGGAAGCGGCAGGTATTTTAAAAACATCATCAAAGATCCGGAAAGGAACATAGGAATCATCAATATTGATGAAACCGGTGAAAAATACAGAATATGCTGGGGCCTTAAGGACAGTGTGCCCACTTCGGAGCTGCCTTCGCATCTGCTGAATCATGAGGTGAAAAAGGAAGTATCACATGGGAAATGCAGGGTGATCTACCATGCGCATACTACCAATATCATAGCCTTGACATTTGTTCTTCCTTTGGATGATGCAACATTTACGCATGAACTGTGGGAGATGGCCACTGAATGCCCGGTCGTTTTTCCGGACGGAGTCGGTGTGATCCCGTGGATGGTTCCGGGCGGAAGAGGGATCGGATTGATTACAGCCGAAAAGATGAGGGAATATGATCTGGTGATCTGGGCTCATCATGGAATGTTTGCTGCCGGCTGCGATTTTGATACTACATTCGGTCTGATGCATACGGCTGAGAAATCTGCCGAGATTCTGGTAAAGGTCCTTTCAATGACACCTCAAAAACGACAGACCATTACGGACGATGACTTGCGCATTCTTGCAAAGGAATTTAAAGTAAACTTAAAAGAAGAGTTTCTGGGCTGAAAAGCCAGTGAATCTATGAAAAAGATATTCGACCTTAACAATCCGGTATGGAGATTTATAGGCAGACTTGCAGATTTTTTTGTTCTGTCAATCCTGTGGTATATTTGCGCTGCTCTTATCATCCCTCTTGGAGCGGGGAGCACTGCTTTGTCTAATGTTTCTTTGTCGATGGTTGACAATACCGAAGGATATATTACAAGATCATTTTTCAAAGCATTCAGATCCTCCTTTAAAAAGGCTTCGGTGATATGGCTTATCTTGCTGTGTTTCGGACTGGTGCTTTGTGCTGATTTTTACTGGATCTTTTTCGGAAATCCCGGGGTCGGTATTTATTTTCTGCCGGCAGCAGCGGTGCTGGCGGTCATTTATATCGTTTCTCTGGCCTTTATCTTTCCGTATCTTTCAAAAAGTGATCTGGGAATAAAGGATTCTCTGCTAGGAGGAATATCTCTTGCATTAAAGAATTTCATTCCGGTTTTTTCGTACACGATGCTCTTTGTGGGAATCATGCTTTTTGGAATATTTGTTTTTAAAGCCGTACTTTTTGTAGCTCCGGGATTATTATCTTATGTTTCTTCGTTTATAGTCCGGCGCATTTTTATGAAATACGGTATAGCCTCGGACTCAAGCCGTAATGAGAGTGAAATATCCGGTGAAAATAACTGACATTTTCATAACCGACGGCAAGTGAGATATCAACTATCTTCATTCTCGTATTTTTTAGCAGATAACAGGCCTGATTGAGCCTTTTTTGCTGTATCAGTTCAGAAAAAGTCCGATGGCTTATCTTTTTTATCTCCCGCGACAGCCAGAACACGTCGTAGTGAAGGAGACGGGCCAGTTCTTTCAGTTCTCCGCTCACATAGTTTTCCTCGATATAGGACAGGACAGATAACATCAGCTTCTGATCCGTGACGGAATTATGAACCTCGACTCTGTCTATATGATCCAGCAGCAACAGGAACAGAACACCCATAGTCGATTGATTGATACTCCGGCGGTTAGACTGATGGTTTTCTATCGACCATATCAGGTTTTCGATAAGATTCTGTACAGGAAGTATATCAGCTACTTTAAAATGCAGGTACGAAGGCCCGCTGTTTCCGTTTATCAGTCCGTCGACTATGAAATCATGCAAAGGCGATGTTTCATTACCTATCATTTTGAGTGAATGGGCAAAGAATTCAGGCAGTATTATAAAATTAACCGCTATATCCGTCTGCCCGGCTGGATAGATCTCCTGAAGAGCCTTTTGACTCAGAAACAGCAGTTCGCCTTCGTTTAGCACTATCTCGTTTCCATCTATTATATGCCTGGTGGAACCGGAACACATATATATGACTTCGATATAATTGTGTGCGTGTTCGGGAAAGTGTACAAATCTGGTGTGTGGCCGTACGCTTATCAGCTTTCCGCTTTCTAAGAGCTTTGCCGCATCGATGATGCTTTCCTTCCCTGACATATAGATATTCTTGTTTATCTGTCCGCTGCCCTTCAGTATCTCTTTTTCTTCCTCTGTGACAGGCAATAACCTTGTATATAGCTCTTTATCCATTTTTCGCATGATCCTCCTGCCCGTCAACAGCCAGTTCTCCGGCAACTCCCTGATCCTTCATTAAAGCCCTGAAGGAACGCGGTGACTCTCCGTATGTTTTTTTAAAGCAGTCCTTGAAATAGTTACTGCTGTTAAAACCGCAATCGGTAGCGATCTTTGTGATCGAATCATCCGTAGTGATGAGCATCCGTTCAGCCTGCTTTATTCTGATGTAATTAATGTATTCCGCAAAAGCCATTCCGGTGGCTTTTTTAAATTTTTTGGACAGATACGTGGTGCTTAAACCTACTTTTAATGCCGCATCATCGAGGGTTATAGGACCCTGATAGTTCATAGCGATATAGTGCATTGTCTGCTCAATGTCATAAGGAATGCCTTTTTCCAGCTGAATGTGTTCATATACAAAGACCCCGTTTCGAAGAAATGTGAGCAAAAGCAGCATGGTCTGGATAGACAGCATTTCGCTTGAATACTCGTCCGGCATTGCATTTTCATGAAGCATCAGCTCAATATATTCCTCTATTTTAAGTTTCCCGTTTTTACTAAGGACTATCTTGCCGCTTTTAGACAGAATGTCTACAACATCAGGATGCATGGCGCGAAAGTGCTCGGGGATAAGGGCCGGCTTCACGCAGATCACAACCCTTTCACAGCGGAGCTTACCCTCATAACCTGTACAGTGACTCATCCCCGGAGGGACGATAAAAACCTCACCGGCAGACAGATGATAGTTTCTGTTTTCGACAGAGTAGTTGCACTGCCCGGTCTTAAGGTAAAAGATCTCAACATAATCATGAATATGTTCATAAGTCATGGTGAAATTCGGATTACGAACCTGCTTTTCGATGAATATTCCGTTGTTGTCGTTTTCGGTATACATACCCGTATCATATCACAAAAAAGACAAAATTTCTGTATTATTATTCAAAACTCGCAAAAATTTTGGTATTTCGACCATACTGCAGTATTTAGAATACTACTATACCAAGTTAATTTTTTACACGGATCCGTAGAAAATGTAACAGTCCCTTTTATGGGGTATGAAAGGAGAATCTATGTTTAAAAAGTTTTTAGCAACACTGCTGAGTGCCTCGATGATCCTGGGCTTATGTGCCTGCTCTAACGCTTCATCGCAGGCAGCAACTCAGGAAGCTCCGACCGCCAGTGAAACTACCGTTGAGGAGACGGCAGCAGATACGGCAGCAGAACCAGAGCAGGAAGAGGTAAGTGCAGAACCTGCGGAACCTGTAACATTAAGAATGGCATGGTGGGGGTCACAGACCAGACACGACATTACGGTTGCCGCCATTGAACTGTATGAGCAGGAACATCCGAATGTAACCATCGAATATGAATTTTTCGATTTCGATAATTACTTTACAAAACTCAAGACACTGGTAGCATCCGATCAGGTATGGGATGTATTCCAGCTGGGAGGTAACTTCCCCGAGTATATCGATAAGATCTATTACCTGAATGAATTCATCGATTCCGGGACCATAGATGTTTCGGATATTCCCGAATCATATCTGAAGATCACACAGGATACTGCAGGTAATCAGATTGGTCTTTCGAACGGACTTAACACATACGGTATTGCATATGATGTAGATATGTTTAATGAAGCCGGAGTTCCGCTTCCTGCCGAGAACTGGACATGGGATGATTACAAGGATGCCGCAATGAAGATCAGTGAAGCCACAGGACACTTTGGAAGTTCTGGACTTGCAAGCTCGGAATTTATTGCAGGTTGTTCCACCTATATAGGACAGCAGGGTAATGTCGGCCAGTATGGATTCTTTAATCTCGATCTTACGGGAATGGGATTTGACAATGCACAGATGCTCACTCCTTACATACAGATGAGAGCAGACCTTATCAAGGCCGGAGCTTCACCTGATGCCGGTGCCGAGATGGAGATCACTAACATAGAAAATGACTTCCTGGTAACGGGAGAAGCAGGAATGACATGGGTAGCAGTCAATCAGTTCCCTACTATATATGACATCTGTAAGGATGAAGGCCGCACGCTTGCCCTGGCAACCATTCCGCGCGTTAAATCCGACGGCCCTGCAGGTGCAGTGATCCAGTCATCACAGATGCTCTGCGTATCTCAGGACAGCCAGTACAAGGAAGAGGCTGCCAAGTTTATCGCATGGTTCCAGACCAGCGTTGATTGCAATAAGATCCTTAACGGCGAAAGAGGTATACCTGTTTCAGATTCAGTAAGAGCGGCACTTGAAGAGAACCTTACCGAAGGCCAGCAGATCATGTACGACTATGTTTCCCTGGTCGGAACCTTTGAAACACCTGAAAAGGTCAATGTATTAAGCCCTGACGGCCAGGATCAGGTTGTTGATAACTACAGGAACTATATTCAGCAGGTTGCATCGGGAGAGATAACCGCTGAGGAAGCCGCAGACAAGACATACGCGGATGCGGAAGCCATATTTAAATAATTTTTAAGATGTCGGGCACACTCTCGTCCGGGAGTGTGCCCATATTATACCCAAAATCGTTTATCCGGTGATAATACGACACATGAAACGGAGGAATAATTTGATTACTGAAAAAGGAAGGTCCGGATTGAGAAACTTCATGAACAGAAACGAAACGGTCGGTCATGTATTTGCATTTCCATTCATATTCGGATTCATTTGTTTCTCTTTTATTCCGATCCTTACGTCGTTCTATTACGCTTTTACTGATTATTCAATGGGCAGCAAGACTGTTGAGTTTATCGGCGGCAGGAATTTCGGACAGCTTTTTACAGACGAGATTTTTACCAAATCATTGGGAATAACACTGAAGTATGTTTTTATTTCCGTTCCGCTTAAGCTGACGTTTGCTCTGCTGGTAGCATTTTTATTGACGAGGAAAACACGTCTTCAGGTCCTTTACAGGTCACTATACTATGTACCGTCTCTGGTTGGAGGAAGCATAGCAGTAGCGATGGTCTGGAAGCAGTTATTTGCCAGAAAAGGACTGATAAACTCGATACTGACTCAGGCAGGACTGTCATCGATCAACTGGTTCGGAGACCAGAAACTCGCACTTTATCCGCTGATACTTATGAGTGTGTGGCAGTTCGGATCATCGATGATAATATTTGCAGCCGGTCTAAAGGAAATACCGACGACATATTATGAAGCGGCCAAGATTGACGGGGCCAATGGGATACAGTCGTTTTTCAAGATAACTTTGCCATGCCTGTCGCCGATCATTTTATACAATCTCGTAATGCAGACTATTCAGGCATTTATGGCATTCACTCAGGCCTTTGTCATAACGGCGGGCGGTCCGGACAACGGAACCATGATGTATGCGCTGTATGTTTATAATCAGGCGTTTAAATACAACAATATGGGATATGCCTGCGCCATGAGCTGGTTCATGCTGGTGGTGATGAGCATCATCACGCTGATAATATTCAAGAGTTCAAAACTATGGGTATTCAGCGAAGCGGGAGATTGAGAGGTGCAATGACATGAAGATAAAAAATAGTATTAAGAAAACTGTATATCACATATTTGTCATTGCATTCGGGCTGGCTATGATTTATCCGGTCCTGTGGATGATAAGCGGTTCTTTTAAGGATAACTCGGAAATACTAAGAGGAAGTCTGGCACTGATCCCTCATAATGTTAAACTCAGCAATTACTCAACGGGATGGAAAGGCTTTTCAAAGATCACCTTTGCCACCTTTTTTAAAAACTCATTTCTAATAACGGCCATAGCAACATTCGGAACCGTTATCAGCTCTTCGCTCGTGGCTTATTCGCTCTCGCGGATCCGATTTCGTGGCAGGAAACTGTGGTTTACCTGTATGCTGGCGACGATGATGCTTCCTGGACAGGTTATAATGATACCATCGTTCCTTATCTGGTATCATCTGGGACTGGCGAACAGCTATGTTCCGCTGATACTTCCATATTTCTGCGGTCAGGCATTCTTTATCTATCAGATGATGCAGTTCATGGCCGGGATTCCCAGGGAACTGGATGAGGCTGCTACAATAGACGGATGCAGTAAATACAGTATTTATACGCATATTATACTTCCTTTGCTCAAGCCGTCCATCGTAACGACCGTCATAATTCAGTTTTACTGGAAATGGGATGATTATATGGGGCCGTTACTGTACTTAAGCAAGCCCAAATCCTATACGGTATCGCTGGCGATCAAGATGTTTGCTGATGC
>JAIKXO010000107.1 GCA_024684065.1 Lachnospiraceae bacterium | reverse complement strand
AGTTTCTATGCGAGTCTCTATGCGGGTTTCTATACGCGGCTGAATCTGCTTTTTACGCATCATCGAAGCATATCTTGTATTTTCGATAACGAGCGGAAGAAATCCGTTTGTCTTTGCTATTAATGGAAGCATTGACTTTATCGCCCATTCATGGCTTATCCCATCATCTTCAAGCTTGCTGATCATTGAATATTTTTTTATGAATTCCTGCAAAAGTGAAGTCCTGACCCAAAAGCAAGATGATGAAAACTGTTCCTGTACCACATCCTCTAATGGTTCACTTATACCCATATCAGCTGAAATCCATGCTTTATACTTATTTACTATCTCCCAGTCAGGGGTCAGGGCACTTCCGAGAATCATATTATCATTATTCGGATAAAGAATACCAAATTCCCCGTGGGCGTCCAGACAGGAGATTATACTCTCGACATAGTCCTTGTTAAATGCGAGATTATCCCATACATTATTCTGAGCCATCTCCTCTATATATTGCTGCGTATTTAAATCCAGCTTTCTGCGGTTTGTAATAAAAAGGACATATTCAGCCCCGTTCCAAAGGTCTTTTGCATCCCACAAAATATGGCAAAACAGATTATTGCGTCTTTCAGCTACAACTGTGTTAATATCCGGGTGCGTTTCGGTCATGTACTGCTTTACACTCATATCGCATGTAATCAATGAACAGTTTGCAACTCTGTCAAGGCCCGCAATGATATCAGAATACATTTTAAAATCATTTCCCTCATCGATCACAGCGATAATGCTGGATTTTTGCCTGTCCGTTATTATCTCCGCGGTTTGATCAATACTAAATATGCGATGAAGGTGATATCCATTGTTTATCTCTCTCAAAGAATAAGATCGAATAACATTCTCCCATATCATGCTTACATCATAAGGAGTACAATTATCAATATACTCCATGATCTTCTGTATATCATCGCTTAACTGAAGATCTAAAGTAAATCGTTTTTTCTTCAGTACCGGGCAATTCAGACGCTTAGTAAAATAAAAACTTCTCCAGTTTACGCCGTCATAAATAATATCCTTATTATCATTTTCTTCTATCTCATTAACATAGGTTGAAAAAGAATAGCCTCTTTGAGGAAATATCGTCGATACAGCCATCTCAAAAAAATCCCTTGCCTCATCATAGTCCGCTGGATACTTAAGGTTTTCCCAAAACGAACGAAAGACCGGGTCAATAATAAGTTTCCTTCTAAATACTATAAAATATGATTGTACATGTTCCGGGAAAACATCAGTCGCATTATGCTTTGTCAAGCCCCAAAAGTCTGCATTGTTTCCGGACATCTTGTCAAATATCATTTCAAACCCCCAAAACGGGCCGTAAAATGTATCATTGCAGAGTATTAATTCATCATACTTTAAAAACTCATTCCAACCTATATAATCAAGGATAGCATCCTTATATGCACCGGAATCATAACCTTTGTTTGACCGAAAATAAACATCATCTGTGACACATGTTAATTTTTCTATCTCATTCCCGCAGTACTCGCCTGAGCATACTATTACAAGTCTTTCCGTAACTTTTTTAAGTTCCCGGGCAATATAAACAGCATATCGGTCTATAATACCTTCTTTATCAAAAACAGCAAGAATGCCGAGTCTCATCAGGTCCTTCCCCCTATAAAACCATCTGTAAATACATTATCCTCATATCGCAGCAGCTACTCCGTGATATGCGTATTATTTATAATCTCTGCAACTTTATCCAAAGCGTTTTTATATTCTTCTTTTTCTTTTTGAAGCCTATCAGCCCTGTTGCTTTGCAAATTTCTTTCATTAAACATTCTGTTATACTTCACATTCATATTAGCCATGATCTTCTGCATGCTGTTAAGTTCCATACTGGCATATTGGTCATTTTCCAGGATGCCCGAAAAATATCCCTGAGATTGGGCAGAATAAATATAAATCCTCTCTATCGCATGGCTGATAGAACCGTCAATAGGCAAAGGTTCTGCGGGAAAGTCTTCGAATCTCAGCTTACGGTCAACTAACGGCATCAACGCATCAGTCCTTGCCCAAAAAGAATTAGAAAATGCAAATGGCGGTTTGTCTGTTCTGATGTCAGCCTTTATATTCAAATCCTTTGCAAGCTCTAAAGTAACATCATAACAATTCGTCCATTCGCCGCCAAGCAAACCCTTGTAGTCGAAAAAAATCGGGAATGGGGGGCTCAAAAATCCAAGCTTTGGGGTTTCAGATAAGGTATACAATACATTATTAATGTAATCAGTGTTCTTCAGACAATTCTCCCAAACATTATAATGATAATAATCCCCGTTTAATATGTTTCCTGTCTGACCGGATGTTTTTTTATCATGCAGGAAGCATATATATTTATAGTTTTTGATCAGGGGAGCATTTGACACCCATAATGCGCCAACATCTCTTCCGCGGTTTTTAATAAGCCTCACGCTCCACTTGTCATCTCTTTCGGATAGCTTCCCTCTGATCAACTCATACGTTTCCGGATTACTTGTTGTGAGATATTTTCTCACCTGCGGAGGGACGTGATCCAAATATTCAAAGCTGTTATCCACTCTGTCAACATAAAAAATGTGAGCAAACACGGCTGTCTCATCATAAATCTGTTCATCCAGTTTGTTATATAGTCTGTAAGATGCCGGAATAATATAATTCAGGTTCAGATTTCGCTTTATATCAAGAGGATTGACCGTCCGGGCTACATCATCGAGCATAACATCTATGTCATATCCAAAACTGTCCCCGGCATGACTTATCGCCCTGTTCAGGTTATCACTGATATTATTGTCAGATTCAAAACAACGTTTAAAAATGAACGGACAGACAGTATCCTTTAAGAGTTCATAGTTCTTGTTCTTTACATAATCATATCCCGAATCAATGGTAAAATCTGCAAAATTTCTTTTATTGATCAATCCTGACACGGTATATCCGGCTTTCCGAATCAATTCAATAATTCCCGGCTCTGAGGTCCTTTTAAAACGAGATTCTCCTTCGTTAACAAGATCAGTAAATATCTTTTCGATATCATCATCAATCAATATTCTGTGGCTCAGCTTAAAGCATTCCGTACTTATCCCTTCGTTAAATACCTCATCTGTTCCTTCTGAAAACGGCGGCTGCAAGATGAGACCGACTACATCTTCTTTACAGGCATCAAACTCTTTAAACATAGGGGCAAGGTCCTTTACCGGACCATATATCCTATCGTTAACAAAAATAACACCATTCGCCCCTTCATTCTCTGCACTTTTCTTTATAAAACTAAAGTCAATTGCTTTATCATAGTATTCGTACAAAATTACATCTGCGAGATTCTTCAAAGAAGATTTCAGATAATCAAAAGCTCGATTATTTTCAATATTGACCCCAAAAGCAACAATAATCCTCTTACCCATACCGCCCTCTATAGATAAGGTCTTCTATGCTCAAAAGTGCATAAAAGACCATTTTCGTTATTTATCTTCAGTTTCCCTTTATATTCCATGAATGGCCGATGCAACTAAGCTATACCAATGCAAATACCTGGGCAGCCTAATATATTTTTATGCTACCTGACAGTTAAACGTTTTCATTATCACTATAAACAATTCATGAATTCAGCAAAAATTCCTTATTATCTTCTCATACATATTAATATAATCATCAGGATCAACGCATCCTGACAAATAATTCATTCCCCTCCCAAAATATTGAGCGAGATATGGCAATGCATCAAACCATGCTTCATGGTATTTTGGTTCATATAACTTCAATAGTTCCTGAAGTAAAGCAATCTCACACCAGAACGATTTAAATGAAAAAACAATATTATCAATATTATTACATCTAAATTTAATATCTTTCGTTTTCAAATAATCCCCTACCCTATTGTAAACATCTTTGGATGAGGAAAATTTTATTTTTAGATCTTTGGGGGTGGGTTGAGGGAACATTATCCCAAATGTTTTCTGCAGGGCACTGACTTCACCCAAATAATCTGTTATCCTCTCTTTTAGCAATGAACAAGAAAAATGATAATCCCTCCATCGTGCCCTATTTTGCCTATGTTCCGACGCTATCCATTCCTCGTTCTGTATGAGGCAGACATAGTCATATCGGTCTGATGTTTTCAGTTTATCAATTATGAATAATACAGGATCCTGCTTTATAACAACTATTTCAACTTCAGAATATTGATAAGTAATACGATCTATGCTTTTTCCAATGTCTTCCATGATTTCTCCGTCGCAATCGCAAACAACTATCAAAAAAGACATTTTCCCATCAAGCTTAAACTGCCTGCCCGAAAATTCCATATTTAACCCGAAAGATCTGTATATCAGGCCAAGTTCTTCCTTTCTAAAAAGCGAAGAAAAAATATAATCAATTGGGTAATCATATGTATTGTAAATATATCTTATAGCAGTTTTCAGTTCATGATTATCCTCTATTCCTTCCTGATTAAGAAAAGATTTTCTCTTAAGTATCGGAAATCCATGGCCAGCAATGCATTCACCGGCTTTAAGCTGGCAATAGTCCATATTTCTTTCAGGATTATCTGTTAAATAGCATTCCATTTGCAGATAAGCCCCCGGAACAAACCCCGCTTCAATAAGGTTTTTCGAAAGACTGATTTCATAGTTAATAACTGCTTTATCAATATTTGTCGCGGTCTGCATTTCTTTCCAGAAATCCCAAAATGAATCAGAGGCAGTTACGGAATGCCTTATTACAAGAAAAAAAGATTGAACATGTTTACTGTTTATCTGGTTATAGGCATAGAAACAGCCGTGCATTGACAACCCCCAGAAATCGCAGGACTTATCATCCATATAACTAAATACTTCTGAAAATGGATAAAACGGGCCATAGAACGTATCATTAAACAATACTATATCATCAAACTCATCAGCATTATTTCTTCTTATATATTCAGTTAATACGTATTTGTATGCACCACCATCAAATCCTTCATTTTCACGGATAATTATTTCATTAGAATATTTGCTCAAAACCTCCATTCCAGAATCATCGATGCTTCCATTGCACACTATAACAAGCCTATCGAGATTTTGAATTATATCCGATAATAGATACGGAATATATTCATCGATTATTCCATTTGCATCATAGATTACAAAGACACCTAATCTTTTTCTATTTAACATCTTTATTATTCACACCTTGCTTTCTTTTGGCATTGTTGATAATTCTTTTTTTTCTATGATACTGTAAACAACCTCTGATAAATGCCAGTATTCCCGCAAAACTGTCGTTTCTCCGCCACCTCATCCATTTTCGAGTATTTATGCTTTCAGCTATCTAAGGTATTCTTATCCGCATTAACGATTATATCGTCAGACTCCCGTTCTTTTGTTTCCTCTATCCCCAACTTATCCTGAACCTTCTTCTTTGCCTTTCTCCAATAAATTCCCGCAACTGCTCCTACTGCGACAACTACTCCCGCAACTGCCTGAATTAAATAAGTTGTTACTCCCGGATCAATATACGCCATTACTGGTCTCATTTTCTTTTCCCTACCTTTCAATTATAAATACATGATATTAACCATCAAAGAACACTTTAATATCAACAATCTATCTTTATTCACCTTTATTAAAAGGCTTTGCAATATAAAGCTTTATTTATTTCAAAGTTGATAAATGCTCCATAAACCCTTTTTTATTTTCCATCGGACTTCTTGTTGGCCTGCCAAGATCACTCCTTGAACCAATCGAACACTTTATCTCAATAAATGACAGACTATCTCTTTTTTTTGCCTCTTTAAGCTCATGCTCCAGCGTTTCTATATCCTCCGCACTTGCTACATACGGATATCCGCAAGCCTTTGCAATCTCTGACAGTTTAAGCTTTGAAGCACATGTAGGCATCCCTCCTACCGACTCATGGGCTCCGTTATTGATTGCCACGTGCACCAGGTTCTTTGGCGATAAGGAGCCGATAACAGCCAAAGCCCCCATATGCATAAGAACGGCTCCGTCCCCGTCTATACACCATACCTTTCTCTCCGGCTTATTCAGGGCAACACCTAATGCTATAGATGAGGCGTGTCCCATGGAACCGACGGTGAGAAAGTCATATGAATGCCCTTCTCCTTTTGCTTCCCTGATCTCAAAAAGCTCCCTGCTTGCCTTGCCGGTCGTTGAGATTACAGGATCCCTGCCTGCCGCTTCAGCTACGCACCTGATTGCCTTCTCCCTCGTAAGGGCATAATTATTTTGGTAAGCCACCTTTTCATCATAAGCCAGCGCCCCTTTCCGGATTACAAAGGCCACGCATCTCCCCTCAGACAGATCATTTTTGAATCCGTCCATTACCTTGCATACTTCCTCGTCCCCGGTATCTTTACTTACCACAAAATATCGGATCCCCATGTCTTCAAGGAGTTTTAACGTTATCTTCCCCTGAAATATATGCTGGGGCTCGTCCTTTGTATCCGGCTCACCCCTCCAACCAATGACGAATACACAGGGGATTCCGTATACCTCCTCGTGCATAAGACTGGAAAAAGGGTTTATGATATTCCCCTCTCCGCTGTTCTGCATATAAACAACCGGAACCTTCCCCGTTGCAAGGTGGTAACCCGCGGCGATCGCAGTGCAGTTTCCCTCGTTGGCGGCTATTACATGATGTCCCGGATCAGTCCCGTAACTGTCCATCAGGTAATCACACAGAGGGCGGAGTTTGGAATCCGGTACTCCTGTATAGAATTCAGAGCCAAGGATATCAACAAACGTTTCTGCCTTCATAATGCTGAATCGCTCCTTACATGATCAAATATCTTCATATATAGTTTTCTGATATCGTTTGAACCAGGAACAATGGGACTGTTTTTCAGTCTCTCCTGATTTACCGACGACACAAGGATATCTATATCTCCCGGTTCCGGGGTCGGAACTTCCAGCCCAAGCCGATCAAGAATTTCAGAAAACTCCTCTGATGCCCCGGTCGGCCCCATGCAATGCATTCCATCCGCAAGTAATGCAAACGACTCGTTTAGCCGGGGTTCGGAAACAGCATCCTTAGAATGTGTTATAAGCCATGGCCACAGCTCCCTGACGCACAAAGCAGCAGCGTGACCGTGTGCGATTCCATACAGTCCCGTAAGCTTATAACTCATTGCATGACCTGCCGTAGTCTGCGCTATATTTATCGCTTTTCCCGCAAGGTATGCAGCCTCCTGCATCTTATCCTCTGCTTCTTCCGATCCGGCGAGGTAACCATCCATATTGTCCATGATGCTTCCCAATGCCTCTACGGAATATCCCCTGCTTTCAACAGTACTGTTTACTGACCAGCAGGATTCTATTGCATGGCACATGGCATCTAACATTGTGGCTTTTTTCTGATACTCCGGAAGTGTTTTCAATATTCCCTTGTCAAACACCACTGCATCGGGAAGGCATTCCTCATCCGCAACTGAAAGTTTTTTACCGTCACGATAGACTACTGCAAACTTCGTAGCTTCGGAGCCTGATCCGGCAGTAGTCGGAACCGCCATTAACCTTATATTGCTGACGGTTTTGTCCTTACGTTGCAGGCTGTCTATATCGCCTTCTTCGCCCATGCCTGAGATCAGCTTTATGCATTTTGCGACATCAATGGCGCTACCACCGCCTACAGCCACTATTCCGTCGCACCCGTATTGCTTAAATACCTTTACGCCCTCAAGAACCGATTCATATTTCGGATTCGGGGAAAAACCATTAAACACTGTTGTCTTTACCCCAACTTCCTGATCCATTTTTTTTATATAACTGCCTATATTAAGTTTATCTATATAGCGACCGCATACCAGCAAGGCATGACGTATCCCGCTTTCCGCCAGATAGTTTCCGACATCGTCATAATGACCATCGGTCCTTATTATCGTCTGTCCCATCAGGCCTCCTCCGGGATCATGCGGATTATCTCCGAGAAAGGCATAAGAAATTCGTCACACTCCTTTGCCCTGTGATTTTCAAGTATCGTCACGGCGGCCTTCTTTATGGCAGGCACCGTCGCCCTCATTAATTGATTTGCATATATGACTATATTGACACCTCTTGCCTTAAACTCCTCCTCAGTCACGGAATTAAAACTTGTGGGGACAACAACCAGAGGAGTGGCCGTGTCCCTGACCCTAAAACTCTCCACAAATTCGAAGATCTCACCGGGGTCCTTCCTGCGGCTGTGTATCATTATCGCATCGGCTCCGGCATCAACGTATGCAAAGGCCCTCGTCAGGGCATCTTCCATCCCCATCTCAAGTATCAGGCTCTCTATCCTTGCGCATATCATGAAATCCTTCGTATGGCAGGCTTTTTTCCCGGCCCTTATCTTTTCACAGAAATTCTCAATGCTGTCCTGGGTCTGCCCCGCTCCCGTCCCGAACAGCGAATTTCTTTTCAGTCCCGTCTTATCTTCTATTATGACCATTGAGACTCCCATCCTCTCGAGGGTCTTTACGGTATACGGAAAATGCTCAAGCCTGCCGCCCGTATCGCCATCGAAAATGATCGGCTTTGTCGTTATCTCCATCAGATCCTCTACCGTCTTTAGCCTTGCCGTCATATCAAGGAGCTCTATGTCCGGTTTTCCTTTTGCCGTAGAGTCACAGAGGCTTGACACCCACATGGCATCAAACTGGTGGCCGCCGCCGTTCTGATAGACGACCGTGTTCTCAACTATTAACCCCGTCAGGCCGTCATGCGCTTCCATTGCTGTGGCAAGGCCCTTCATCGATATCGTCTTTCTAAGCCTCCCTCTCCTTATATCCGGCATGGACAGCTGGAGGCGGGCTCCGGTCTCAAGCTTGTCATATGCCTCACTGTGTGAATAAGGCACCTCTACAAGCTCTCCCCCATATGACGCAAGGATCTCGGCTACCTCATCTCTTACCGGCTTAAGGGCTCCGGTTTTCCAGTCGTCACCATGGACCACATATTTAGGCTTATATTTCAATAAATTGTCCCGGTAGGACAGACTGTCCTGCACAACAACCTTCCAGACCCCGGATATGCTCTCGAACATAGACATCCTTTCCTCGCACGGGAGAAGCGGGTATCTTTTATATGATGAAACTGCCTCGTCCGTAAGGATCCCCGCTATCACCTTGCCAAGCCTCTGGGCCTTGCGTATTATATTCAGGTGCCCGGAATGCAGGACATCTGTGCTGAATCCTGCATAAACGATCCGGCTCTCCACTTCCTTCAGCTTTGAAGAAACAGCGGCAAGATCCATGGCATCATCTATCTCCGCACACAACATCTCGCCTATATCGCACGGGTAGATCATGCAGCTTTCCGAAATCCGGTTAAAAGCTTCCTCGGCATATTTTTTCCTCCACTCGCCGCCTTCCCGTTCACAAAACTTTATTATCTCATCAAGCCAAAGGCGCCAGTCCTTCTTATTAAGCTTATAAACAGGATAAGCAGGGACAACGTCATTCATCAGGTCAACACCTATAGCTTCTATACGGCCATCTTTTATGGATGCTTTGAAGTCCTTGTCCGGAATGTCTGCGCATCCGCTGACAGCCATGCAGCTCCTCTCGCTTGCAAGGATCTCATCAAGAGCCTTATTTTCAAGCACCATGTCGCCATGTAACAGCAAAACATCGTCATCCAGGTAGTCTCTGGCGCAGTATATGCTATATATATAATTTGTCTCTTTATAAAGCGGATTCTTTATATATGTGATGTTAACCGGCAGCTCCAGGCTCCTGCAGTACCCTGCAAGGACATTGTCATAATACCCCACCGTCATCACCACGTCCTTAATGCCCACCTCCTGCAACATGCGTAGCTGTCTTGAAAGTATGCTCTCTTTGTGGCTTATTTCCGTCATGCATTTGGGATGTTCCGATGTAAGGACACCCATCCTGGTGCCCATCCCAGAGTTTAAGATCAACGCTTTCATGATGGCTGACTCTCCTTTTCAGGTTTCTGGCTGTTATTTTTTTTCATAATCTTCTCTCTGACCGCTTCTATGATATATCTGCCGCCTGCTTCCGAAGATCTGTCCAGGTTATACAGATATTCATGGGCCAGACTGTCGATACTTGCCCTGAATTCATCCTTTCTTGAGATCAGTTCCGATAAGGCATTACCTGTTTCATCTATTCTGTCGGTATCAATACTTATCCCTATCCTGTCCCTCAGCCTTATGATCAGTGGAACCGTATCCAGCTCCGCATAATCCGGGTTCATTACCTTCATTGGGGTGTTTATGAACAGCACAGGCTTAAACGTTGTAAAGGCATATTCGAAGCTTATTCCCGACCAGTCCGTTATGAGCACATCCGCATTCATTATCGTCTCATTAGAGGAAAACTCGGTCTGGAACTCTATGCCTGTTTCTTCATATTTCTTTTTAAGGCCAAGGATATATTCCTTTTTCTGCCGCACCTCCTGAGGATGGGGACGCACTACCACATGGAAATCCCTGTCTTTCAATGAGTCCAGGATTTCCTCAAGGCACAGATCGATTATGTTGTCCTTCTGCCATGAAGGTGCGATAAGGACCATGGTCTTGTCGTGGTCTTTTTCTCCGTTTTCCCGGTATTCACGTCTCATCTCATCAATGAGCGGATATCCGCACTCCACGAGCTTCCTTTCCCTTAGCCCATATCTCTGACCTTTCAGCTCCTCTTCTTCTTTCTGATGGGGACCTGCACACAGGATCGTGTCGAAATTGTCTGTGCAACCTTTCTTCATGACCATGTTGTTCTGCTCAATGGCGTGCTGAACAAAGATATACTCGATGTCTTTCCTTACATAGCTGCGCTTTATATGGTATATGTCGAGATGGGGCATCGTCATGACAACTACATCCGAATCCATCTTCATCATCAGTGTTATCAGCCTTTTCTCGCCAATATAATATGTTCTGATCTGCGGATTCTCCGATGCGATCCCGAATATCTGGTCATTGTAGTCGCTTGTAATATAGTGGATAATTATGTTTGTGTTTTTAAGGATATATTCAATAAATCCCTTGAAATATTTATAGAATCCGCTTCCCTCCGAATAGAAGACCAGATGCTTGTTCTCTATCCTGAAAAATCTCCTGTAATCCTCCTTTTCACGCCGCTTTTCCTCCGGAGTCCTTTTTGCAACTCCTACATTCCCTAACTCACTAAGCTCTTTCTTTGTCTTCTCAAGCTCGTTATAGTCGATATTTTTCTCAGGATCGTATACCCTGTTGAGGAAAAGCTGCTGTACTATTGACAGGAGGTTGCTTGCGATCCAGTAAACTGCCACTCCTGCCGGCACAAAAAATCCAAGCCAGAGCGAAAGCCCTAC
>JAIKXO010000084.1 GCA_024684065.1 Lachnospiraceae bacterium | reverse complement strand
GATTATCTGATCAGGACTGTAGAAATAATAAATGTAGCCTGAGTAATATCAGGTAAAGGGTGTGTGGCTCTCCCATAAGATGGCGACTGTGGTCGTCCTTAAAATGTATTAAAAAACAACATTAAAGTAATACAAAGCCATACGATAAAGGTAAGGAGCCCGCCTAAGATAAAATATATGATGGCGACAGCGATCAATGGGAAGAACGCTTCGTAGGTCCTGCCCCTTACGATGTCTCCCATATTATGGATCCTATGCAGCATGATATCTTTATCAAAAGGCTTGTGGATGACCTAGACAGCTCACGCACATATTGTCAGAAGCAAGCAAGTCCTTCGCATTTGTCAGGCTTGATTCCTCATCATCGACTACTGCGATCCAACAATCCATAAAAATCCTCATTTTATGACCGGTCATTTATGTCAGCCTAAGGCAGCACGATCCCGGGGAGATTTCTGTCCTCTAAAGGACCTATGCGGTAAGATATCCCTTCTTCATCCAATACCTCCGTGAACTCCTTAAGATATTTATCATCCCTGCGAACCGTCTGGAAGCTGATGCAAAAATCATCCCTCGTCGCGTTTACTTCCAGCATGATATGCCCATTTGTGATTGAAAAGACGCCCTTTATATAAGGGGCCAGGCCATCCCATTCCACCTTTCCAACGTAACTGATGAAAAAGGTTGAGGCTCCTTCGCTCAGCGTGGGACTGTGTTTCACAGCATAATCCGCCTTACTCTCCAGATCCGACTGCTCATCGATTGCCTTACGGAAAGCGTTCACCCTCCTGCACTCAGCCCAGCTGAGTTCCGGCTGCATCTGGATATACATGCGGCTCCTCGTCATCGTGGAAAGCTTCTCGATCGGCCAGTCACTCATCCTTCTGTCATATGGCACTTTCAGCTGCCTGACCATGTCCCTGTAGGTTTCCGGGCATCCGACATCCTCACGGTAATTACAGGCGATCCTTCCCATGAACCTTTCCTCATCAGGGAACACTTTTACAGCCATCTTAAACAGAGCGGCAGACAGGATGGAGTTCGGACTCCCATCATTATCTCTCGCATACTTCATAAGTTCCTTCTTCGGAATGATGATGGGGAAATAACCAATGCCTCCCTGCGGGTTCTTCATCAATTCCATATAGTCCGCCCTCGGAACAAAGGCATCCCCGGGAAAGTCAAAATTTCCTACAGGTTCCGTTTCAGGCAGGGAATCAGGGTTGGGTTCCGCGCATTCCTCATCTGTAATGGGGAGATTGGACGTCATGATCCCACTCCGGTCAATCTCCAGCCCTAAGTCCGTCAGGTACTGCCAAAGCGTCGCTTTCAGCCACCGCATCGCGCCGCAGCCCCCGCAAAAATTGTGGGCAAAGTTGAAAAAAATATCTGAGCCTTCATATGTAATCGCAAAAAGGAGATCATTGGTTTCTTCCGTTCCCAGCCGGATGACACGGTTTTCCCGCGATACCGTGATGGGCTTTTCGCAGGGCTCCAGAATATACGCATCCTCCGAATTCAGCCGCACTTTCCTCGCAAAATAAGGGAAACGCCGAAAAGCCTTCTGAGCTGCGGCTTTCAACACGTCTCCGTCAATGGCTTCCGTGAGGCTCACCTTGATCTTGCAGGAATAAACATTGCGTTTTTTTATTTCGTAAAGCAGATAAGAATCGAAATCGTACATAATAATCCTCCCATAATGAATAATCTAACATAAACACCGGTACTGACAGCTTATACCCAGTCAAATCGCTCTTCTTATGACAAGACCAAGTCGCACCATCTTGGTATTCATTATAATTGCGCCTTCTTAACCTTCAAGGGAGTGTTCCAGAATGTCAAATTCCTTTTTCCGACACATCAAAGGTTCCAAGACAGCGGACCTCAGGGATCTCTTCCATCTTTTTCAGGATATCCTCTGTAATACCGTCAGGATTTTCAACCTCGATGACATACCGATAAGCACCCAGATAACTTCCCGCCGGTCTGTCATGGATCGTCACGAGCTCCAGTCCGGCATTGCGGAACTCGACTATGATATCATCGATCCTGTTTGCTTCACATTCCGCTACAAAGACGGCCCGGGTCCGGTTCAATAGATCTGGACGACTTAAGGAAAGCACATAAAACCTTGTTTTATTCGCATCTGTGATTTGGACATTCTTCGCCAGAACGGAAAGCCCGTACAGCTCTGCTGCTCCGGGAGCCGCCACTGCGGCAATGGTCTTATCCCCGGTTTGCGCCACATAGCTTGCCGCCGCTGCGGTGCTGTCCATCTCCTGGGTTTTCGCATCCGGCAGATTTGTTTTTCTCCACTCTTCGCTCTGTTTGATCCCTTGCGCATGGGAGCAGACAAGCTTTATATCATCAAGGGCTGCCCCCGGAACACCCATAAGGGTCTGATTGATCGGCAGTATGACTTCACCTGTCACGAAGACACCGTCCTCTGCAATGAGTGCGTCTATATAGTTTGTCACGGCTCCGCCTATGGTGTTCTCCTGTGGAATGACCGCAAAGTCAGCCGTCCCCGCCTTGATATCATCGATTGCCTCGGGTACCGAGGCTTCCGGGATAAAGCTTTCGGCATCTGGAAAGAAAAACTGTGCGGCTTCCTCTGTATAGGTTCCCTCAGGTCCGAGATAGCTGACCCTGGCGTGGTCCATGATCTGATCTGACAAAGATACATCCTGATGACTGCTCACAGGACTTTCCTGCGGCATGCCGCATCCGGAAAACACCATGGCGGCAATGGCAAGGATACAGACTGCTGAATCAATTCTTTTCATATGTTTCATAGGTATCTTCCTCCCTCGTTCATCAAGTCAAATCCGTTATAAACGATATCAAAGACATTTTCCTCGCCTTCAAGGAAATGTTCCAGAATGTCAAATCAAAATTGCCGGGTATTCTTAACCGGGCATATCATCTTCGCAGGGCTTCCCTGGCCTGCTCGGCGTCATCCCATGGATATTTCACTCCGTTTATGTCCTGATACTTTTCGTGTCCTTTACCTGCCAGCACAACTGCATCTCCCTGTCTTATTCCTTTCAGTATGTCCTCTCTTTT
>JAIKXO010000035.1 GCA_024684065.1 Lachnospiraceae bacterium | reverse complement strand
ACTAAAGAAGTATAATATGGCGACAGAAAGCTCTGCAAATACTGCGGGGCTTTTGTCATAGAAACAATCACTTATATGAATGCTATGTAAATAGTTAGGAATATTGGATTATAATACAGTAGAATCAAGACTCGAGAGCGTTGAACAGTTCCCTGCTACATGAGAAAATCGTTGAACCGTTTCCGGCTACGGATAAAGCGAGATGATATTCATACTGTCGTCTCACCTTATGTTGAGACATGCTGTCTGTTAACGAAGACGAGCGAAGCGTAGTCTGATACTATGGTAAAGGAAAAAGTCAATCCAAATAAAGAAAAATGAATATATTTCCTTAAAGAGCTGCCTTCAACAGAAGCTTTTCGTGATGTATGGACAATGATGTCCGGGTATACTATAGTTAAAAGACATGATGGTATAGGAAAGGAGAAAAAATGTTAAGTATTCTGGAAGCAAGCCATGAGGAACTGACAACACTGAAACACGGTCCGAATGTGTTTCACGATGCGCTGGAAAAGGTAAGAGAAGGGGAAGTACGTTTTCATGTCAAGGATCCCGAAGGAAAAACAGAGGATTATGACCTTGCCTGGAAGGACAACATGCTTCTGTTTCCCGAGAATGTCCGGGGTCTGATCCTGAAAATGACCAACGGGGGAGCTGTTTATGCCCCGTTTTTATACTACGATGAAGAGGATAAAGACAATCTCTGCCTGGATTTCCTGAAGCAGTTTGACAGGATTGAGATGGAGGCTATTGATGAGTACAGCCTTGGGGTAGCGCGGATTGCCCTTAAATATACCGGCCTGGACGTTTACTCGCCCGACGGCAGGATCAGGTGGTTCTTTGAAGACTCTGACCGGATTCATGTTGTGGAGAGTCTGTCGGCGGAGGTTGATAAGAAAACGTTAAGGATGACGCCGAGCCCCTTTGAGATGGGCTATACCAAACGCGACTGGTCCTATATCAGTTCCGTTGCGGCATTTCAGAATATCTATCTGTGGCAGGCATTCACGGAAGGAAGAAAAGGCCCGTTTAAGTATATTGAAGTGGTATTGTCAAAAATATCGGGGGTCGGAGCAATCCTGGCAAATATTTCGGTTGCTTCAAACGCAGGCGCTCCCAGGGGACTCAGCGCCTTCTTAAGACCCGGATGCACCAGATATCCGGAATCCCTCTTATGCCGGTATTTTCATATCAACTCCAAACCCGCGGATGCCACAGAGGATAACACCCTTGTTCTGGAGGGATTGATCGCCGTATTTTCCACATCCTGGTATAGATTTCAGTTTCCCGCCAGCTTCGACGTGAGCATCTTTGATGAAAAATTCGCTCAGGAGATGAGAGAGTACGCGGATGCGATCCTGGGCGGGAAAAAGACGCTGGGCGTTCTTGCCAGAGGCACGGATTACGTGACCGCAAATCTCGGAGCCGACCGTGTTCACGCGACACCGGATCAGATGATATCTGTGATCGGCGACTGGATGGAAGAAGACGGTTATGAAAAGATCTTCCTTGCCACGGAGGATGAGGATAATCTTGAAAAGATAAAAGCCGCGTTCCCCGGAAAAGTGATAGCCATCTCCCAGGAAAGAATGAGGATCTCCGATCTGGAAAAGCAGGGCACCACGCTGATCTACGAGTATGAGCAGAAAGCAAAGAAGGGGCAGGCTTATTACGATGCCCTGGAAGATACAACCGTGAATTACTTCTATGCCCTGTATATCCTGTCAAGGTGTGATTCCTTCCTGTGCTCGGGCCAGTGCAACGGCTGGGATACGGTGCGGTCGCTGAAGGAAGGCAGGTTCCAAAGGGAGCGTAAACTGAAGGTGGTAATAGAGGGAGATCCTTTTGTTGAAAAATGGAAGGAGATCCGCCCCGTCACGGCAGGAATGTTTGCCAAAGGGGCATATTTAACCAATAAGGCATTCTATATGACATACCGTTTTGATCTGGCTGAGAAGGTTAACCCCGAGGCAATAAAAAAGGCCTGGGATAAGACCACGGCGATCTATCCGTATGTTACATATGCGGAGGAGACCCGTGACGGAAAGCTTGTATTGCTTGAGAATAAGCTTCCTTTCGTGATCGAAGAGACCGGTGAAGTCATAGAGCCTTATGAGAGAGCCGGCAACTTCCATTCGGTGACGTTCTGCTATCTGGACAAGGTGCTCTGGATCTATGTCGATCATGTGCCTTATGACGGTACCGGTTTTAAAGCGGTTCTGGAGACCTTCTTCTATTATTATTATTGCGAACTTGACGGGAAGGAATACCCCGTACCCGAAGGTGTATTTACCGAAAAAGACGGTGTGGTTCCCGGACAGGACACAGATGCTTATCTAATGTCCGATACGATCGATCCAAAGGCAATGATGGGATCATTCGGGAAAGGCAAATCCTTTGAGATAAAGGAAGCGTTCAGGGATGAGGCTTTTTCAACCCGTGAGGATTGCAGGGGATATTGCATCAGTGTGCCCGGCGATGAGTTTATGGCATATGCAAAATCGGTAGGGGGCAGTCCCATGTCGATACTTGCGGTCCTTCTTGCAAAGGCAATGCAGAAAGTGCATCCGGAAAATACGCTTCCGATCGATATCATGTCGCCGGTGAGTGTACGAAAGGTCATGGGAAATCCCAATTCCCTGCTGCATCAGGTGGTTCATGCGCCGTATTCCTTTAAGGCTGAGGACCTTAATAACGATGATGAGAGACTGAATCAGAGCTACCGGGAATTCCTGAAAGGTTTTGCTTCAGAACAGAACATAAAAATGCTCTGCGGTGTTTATCGCGGTATATGTGAAGGTTATGCCAGGGCTTTTGCCTCCGGAGCGCTTGACAATATTGTGCTCGAACAGAGGTCAAAGGCAAAAATATCCGGCAACATAAGCTATCTCGGAACTTTGAAGTCCGGTGAATATGCTGACCGCATACGTATGACCGCCTTCCATGCCATGCAGGAAAAAGGGATGATGGCGCAGGCCATTGAAGTCGGAGGTGTCTTCTACATCAACTGGTACCAGGGCTTCCACGGTGAAATGTATGCAAAAGCCATGCGGGATCTTATGAAAGAAGCAGGAATGACATCGGTTTCCATGGAACGCGTGGAATAAGACAGAAAACACACCTGAAACAGGGAAAAACAGAGGGGCGGTAAGGGCTGCGGTGCTTCCGCCCCTCTGGACAATAAGACGGATTTACTCTATAATCTTTTGGGAAAAGGATATTAAAATCAAAGAATATCGGGGAGAATGACAGCACTTTCTTACAGGAGGAAAAGCCATGAAAGAAAAGAAACGGAAATCTCTGAAAAAATCATTGCTCAGCAAAATGATCATTTATGTGGCGGTCATGATCGTGATCATCACACAGATCACCATAAAGCTTGCGGTGGACAATATCCAGTCTCTTACAAACCAGATTCTGGTGGATGAATCCGTCTCCTACGCCAAAGAAGTCAGCGACTGGTGGGACAGCATCGAGGCCAGAGTGGAGCAGACCGGGAAAGTAATCATGAATTCTCCGGCACTCTCCAATGAGGACATGACAGCCCTGCTTCTGCAGCTTACGGCCGAGGATCCCGATTCCCATGATGTTTATATGGCGTATGGCGATACCAATGTATTCATTGACGGTTCGGGGTGGATCCCGGATGAAACCTTTGATTTTTACGGAAGAGGCTGGTATCAGGGTGCCATCGCCAATAACGGGGCGATTTTTTCCTCCGAGCCGTATCTGGATGCGTCTACCGGCAAAGTCAGTGTAGCCTGTTCGATCCTGGTAGCGCCGAATACGGTTCTTTCCAGCGATGTGGATTTTGATATGGTTGCGGAAAAAGTCAGTAATTTTAAGTCCTTTTCTCCGGAGGCAAAGTATTACATCATAAATAAGGAGACCGGGGATATCCTGATCAGCAATAATCCCGACTGTGTCGGCGAGGTGATCGGAGAATCCAAAGATCCCGTTGCCGCGGGAATCGGTTCGGTATTTGCTTCTTTGAATACTTCCATTTCCACGGATCCTGGCAAGGTGCAGACGGTAAAAACCTCTGCCGGCTCCGTGATGGTTTCCGGCACGGATATCGAAGATACTACCTGGGTTGTGGTAAGCGCGGTGCCTTCCACGGTTCTGAGCGATGCGATCTGGAAGGTTATGATTATTACCTTTGCAAGTGCCCTGGTCTTTATTCTGATTCTCTTTGTCATTATGAATATTATCCTGAACAGAGCGATCAACCCGGTCACCACCCTTACGGAGCGGATCACGGACATCAGTAAGGGTGACTTTACGGTAAGCATTGTTCCCGAAGGAAATAACGAGATTACCACGCTGGCCGAAAGTCTGAGTGAATATATCGATAAGATGAGAACCACCTTGAAAGGTCTTTCCGATATATCCGGTTCCATGAACAGCAGAGCTGGGGAATGCTTTGACATTTCCCATACCCTGTCGGATGCGAACAATAATCAGGGTGAGTCCATCGAGAAGCTGAATACGACCCTCGGCGATCTGAATTCTTCCATTGAGGATATCGCCAACGCGGCTGCAGATCTTGCATCCACCTCCGGACAGCTTGCCATGAGCGCAAAGGATGTCAGGGATCTTTGCAATGAGACCCTGGAGACCTCCGGAAAAGGCAAGAATGAGATGGAAAGCATGACAACGAACGTAAGGACGCTGAATGCAACCATCGGCGAGCTTACCGGTCTGATTCACGCCACGGCCAAATCCATCGATGAGATTACGGGGATTACCGATACCATCAATGCCATTTCCACGCAGACAAATCTTCTTTCGCTGAATGCTTCCATTGAGGCGGCCAGAGCGGGAGAGATGGGAAAAGGCTTCGCCGTGGTGGCAAGTGAGGTAGGTTCTCTTGCAACCCAGTCATCGGAAGCTACCGAGACGATCCAGAGACTGATCGAGGAAGTTACCCACAATATTGATGAGATCAACAAGAAAGCGGATATCTGCGTGAAAGATATGGAAGCCTGCCTGAGCGGAATGGAAGGGGTAAACGAGTCCTTTAACCTGATTTATGACGATGTGGCAAAGGCTGCGGACGGAATTACGGAGATCGCGAACGGGATCGAAAAGATCAATGATGTTGCCACCGGCAATGAGGTCACAACAAAAGAACAGGCCGCAAACATCAGCGATGTGTTCAGCCTGAGCGACCTGATCGTTTCCGAGAATAACAAGCTTCGCGCCGAAACCGAAAATATTACGACCATCTCCGAGAATCTGAATCAGTATTCGGACGAGATTAATTCGGATCTGTCACAGTACACGGTATAAAAATCGGTACGGAATCAATGCGGCGCTTCCGGCGCCGCATTTTT
>JAIKXO010000313.1 GCA_024684065.1 Lachnospiraceae bacterium | reverse complement strand
GTGGATCTATTTTTTATCTTATAGGTTAGCAAACGCTAACTTAATGAACAGGCAATATCCTTTATGTATTGGCCGGTCCTTAAGGAGGATACGATGAAAAAATAGTCAGACAGGAAGGAAACAGAGAACCGGTTTTGGCGGAGAGATGAAATAACTGACGGATTTATAAAGAAGGGAGAAAAAACATGGAGCTGCAATTTGGAGATGTACAGGAGACGGCGCTGATCCCGCTGGCGATCAAGGCAAGCGAGACGGTGAGGCAAAACGCAAGGATCAGGGATTTCAAGGCGAAGGAGATAATAGATACTCTGGGAGTTGATGTCAGTAAATTTGATCCGTTCTTATCCCACGAGGGTGTAGTCGCGAGGACGATCATGTTCCGCAAAGAATTAAAGAGGCTGATAAGAAGGTATCCCGATGCGCTGTGTATCAATCTCGGCTGTGGATTTGATGATAAATTCTCGCAGGTTGATAACGGAAAGATCACATGGTTTGATGTTGATCTGCCCGACCAGATAGCAGTAAGGCGAAAGGTATATGAAGACCGGCAGCGCTGCACAATGCTTGACGGCAGTGCTCTTGACGGCGAATGGACTAAAAACCTCCCCAAAAGTGACATGACTATCGTTGTTATGGAAGGAGTGCTTGAGTACTTTTCAAAGGAGCAGGTAAAAACCTGTCTTAACATGCTGTGTGACAGCTTCCCGAACGGGTATCTTCTTGCAGAACTTCATTCCCCGTTCCTTGAAAAACACGGAAGCCATCATGATGCCGTGAAGAATACAAATGCAACATTCGGATGGGGAACAAAATCGGGAAAAGAATATCTCGTACTTGAACCGAGGATGTCATTTGTTTCCGAAAGAAGCTACAACGAGGAAATGAAGAAGTATTCGATCCGGGGGAAGTTATTTGCCATTATAGGAAAGAATATTAACAACAGGCTTGCTGTGTTTAAGTGGGGAAAGGCCTGATAAAGGAACACCGGCATGTCGGGACGGACAGAGCTTTGCCACGCCTCCCGGCATCCCACGGGCCATTACCATAACCCAAGGAGAAGCAGGACCCCGGGGATCCAGGCGGTTACTACACCTTCGAAGATCTGAAGGCAGGGTACCGCCTTGCCGAAATCCTTTTTAAGTATGTCCGTAAAGAAAGAACTGGCCCAGAGCACTGCCCATAACCACCAGATCGCTGCCCATCTGATGTCCGCAGTGATGCCGAGCGCATCACTTCCCGTTATTCCTTCAACAATACCGAATATCACGGCATTTACGGCAACAAACAGGGAAAACCAGGCAAGGGGCCTTCCGTCCAGGCCAAAGAGGCTGTTGATCGCCACGAACAGATAGGTGAAGCAGAACAGAAGACCTGTTCCGGCCGCGTAGTAATTACCCTGTATCAGATTGACAAAATTGATGAATAATGACAGACCACCGGTAAACAGATTCATGATGGCCGCAGCCTTTTTATCGATACCGCATAAGCTGCATACCCCGTTATTGATCAGTACGATCCCTACAAACAGCAAACATACACCCAGCATCCCGAAACCTCCTGTGTTATCCCTGAGAAAATGAACCTGCAATATTACAAGTAATATTTCGCGCTTTTCCGGACTGTTATATATAATATCATATCTTTTGATGGAACGGGGGACGGTTCCAATGTCATTTAGGGAAACGCTGATTAAATGCACCAGATGTATTGATTTTATCACAAACAAATGTTATTATAACCAGGTTAGCAATAGCTAACTTAGAAGACGGTGTATTCACTGAATATAATAACTCCGCACAAATAGCGGAGTATATCATTGACATTAGGTTAGACATAGCTAACCACGATAAACGAAAGCATAAAAGGGAATCTGATATGGGAAAGAGCAGTTCGTCGGAGGATTATCTGAAATGCATACTGGTTCTTCAGAAGAAGAATGATTCGGTAAGGTCTATTGATATTGCCGAGGAGATGGGCGTGACCAAGCCCAGC
This sequence comes from Lachnospiraceae bacterium, assembly GCA_024684065.1. The sequence continues at coordinate 2,904 of JAIKXO010000313.1, read as the reverse complement.
GTCTGCAATGCCATGAAGAAGCTTCGAGAGCAGAAATGGATCTATTTTGATGAGGAAGGATATATCTTCTTTACGAACGAAGGAAGAACTATCGCCGAGAATGTTTACAGCAAACACTCGCTACTTTCAAGACTGTTAAGACTTATGGGAGTCAATAAGGATACTGCCGAAAGAGAACAGTAAGTTAGCAATGTCTAACCACAAATACAACAATGATTATAGCCGGAGGTACAGATGTCAGAAGAACTCATTATAGAGCACTGTTCGCCAACTCTTGCAGGCATAAAAACGGGAAGTATGTTTTCGGTAAGAGTCACGGAAGATACGGATATAAACAGGGAAGTAAGGGAACTTAATAAGGTTCTGAGGGAAAAGGGACTCCGGGTGATCCCGTTAAAGAAGACCAGTAAGTACGCTTTGATCTATCTTTATCGTCCGGATCACCTTAAGAAGGATCTAAGCGATCCGCAGGCCTTGAACATACTTGAGAAGATGGGGTATGAGCCACGGGATCCGGAATGCTGTATCGTACAGCTGGTCAGGCATCTGAAAAGCGATGAGGCGTTTCCGCACGAGATAGGTCTGTTTCTCGGATATCCACCCTCGGATGTGGAATGCTTTATGAAACATCCCTGTAAGGGAGTTAAGTGCTGCGGATACTGGAAGGCATATTCGGAGCCTGAAAAAGCACAAAAAATGTTTGTCAGATTCAGGAAGTGTACGCAGATCTACCATGAGATGAATAAAAACGGTAAATCTTTGGTACAGTTAGCCGTTATGACAGGCTGACGGTGCCGGGTAATATAACAATAAAACATTTTAAGGAGGAACTCATATGAGTAAAGTAGCAGTAGTTTATTGGAGCGGAACAGGCAATACAGCAGCAATGGCAAGCGCAGTAGAAGCAGGTGCCAGGGACAGGGGAGCCGAGGTTAGTGTATTCGGCCCTGATGAGTTTACACCGGACAAGGTATCGGAGTTTGATGCTATTGCATTCGGATGTCCTGCTATGGGCGCGGAGGTTTTGGAGGAATCATCATATGATCCGATGTTCACGGCTGTTGAAGGTTCGCTTTCAGGAAAGAAGATCGCTCTTTTTGGATCCTACGGCTGGGGAGACGGCCAGTGGATGAGAGACTGGGAGGACAGATGCAATGCGGCAGGAGCAAGGCTCGCCTGCGACAGCGTGATGGCAAACAACGCACCTGGTGAAGATGCGCTTGAGGAATGCAGGAATCTGGGGGCAGCATTGGCGTAACATACAGAAACAGGGGACGGTTCCGCGTTCCGGTAGCCGTTCATGAAACGAAGAACCGTCCCACGTTTCTCGCCGTTCATGAAACGAAGAACCGTCCCACGTTTCTCTCCGGGTTATTGTATCCAGCCTAAATCAAAGCCATAGTTCTGCCATAGGTAACCCACATAATCAAATTGTCTTGGAATGGGCTGCTTCCAGGTGACCTCCTGTTCCGGGATCGACGCCAGGAAATACTTTCCATTGGCTATACCCTTGCAGGTGTCACCATCCCGGTTATCCCAATCCCGTTCGAATATCAGCGGAAGCTCGCCATCCTTCTCTGAATAAGCATAGGCGAAGGAAACATCAGCCGTATCGCTTATCCATAATAAGGTGTCGAGATATTCCCAGATCGGCGAAGTTCCTGAGGAATAAGGCAGAAGATTAAGAACGGCATAAGTCCAGGGAGTATTATCCAGATTATATAAAGTGGTAGAAAATGACGTTTCTCCGGCTCGGATATCTTTATAATACTCATCCATCTGTGCCCAGATTTTATCCATTTCTCCCCTCATCATGAAAAGATATATCCGATAATATGTCAGATCAGGAAATGAATCATACGACGCCTGTTCATTATGCTTATTAAAAATTTTAAACATTTTCCCGCTTTACCTCCTTCGTTAAAAATTGTGTTATGGAGACAGTTACTTTTTCCGGAGCTTCCTTGTTTGCTCTTTTACGTATTATACAATAATGAGGCGGGCTGTAACAGTTATTTCGTGAAAAACGGTTTCCTTTAATTGAATTTTCTCTTTTTCATCTTTAAGGTGCCTGATGCTGTCCTGAATATTGGATACGTCATCTGATAAAATGAGGTCATGGGAGGACAGGCAGATAAATGTCCCCCTTATTGATGAGAGGGGTATAAATACACCTTACAGGTATGGTATAATTTTCGAAGGCTCTGGTATTTAAGAGGAAACCATGCCGGGCACTGTGTTCAGGCGGCTGTTTAATACTTAGAGCAATATGATAAAGCCCCGAAAGATGCGGCAGGAATCACTCCAAAGGCTGCATAATAAGGGATGATGGTGCTGCTTTATTAAAGTTTCAAATGATGTGATGAATATGGATAAAACACTCGAATACTACGAGATTAATGCGGATAAGTTCTCTGCCGGGACAATTGATGTGGAATTTGGCGATGTCCAGAACCGGTTCCTGTCGTTTGTGCCGGATGGAGGAACTATTCTTGATTTTGGATGCGGCTCCGGACGGGATACGAAATATTTCATGGGCAAGGGTTATTTGGTGGATGCGACCGATGGTTCTGAAAAGCTCTGTGAGATAGCAGGCAGGCACACCGGAATAGAAGTTAAGAATATGTTGTTTTCCGAACTGGATGCGGAAAGTAAATATGATGGTATCTGGGCATGCTCATCTGTTCTGCACCTGCCGAAGCGGGAACTGAAAAGCGTATTTGCAAAGATGATAAGAGCGGTTAAGCCGGATGGGTACATCTATTCATCTTTTAAGTACGGTAACTTTGAAGGGTATCGAAACGACAGATACTTTACTGATTTTACACAGGAAACATTTCACGGATTTATTGAGGAATTTCATGAGATCACGATTACGGAAGAGTGGGTGTCTTCCGATGTCCG
>JAIKXO010000302.1 GCA_024684065.1 Lachnospiraceae bacterium | reverse complement strand
GGAGTGTATAAAAAACCCATGGGGTCCCTGAATCCGCAGGGGCCCCTGATTTTTTAAATAGGTGAGGATGAAAAATGGAGGACAATGTTGTTTTAACTGCCAGAGGCATTACGATGACCTTTCCGGGAGTCAAGGCCCTTCAGGATGTGGATTTTACGTTAAGAAAGGGTGAGATCCATGCTCTCATGGGTGAAAACGGCGCAGGGAAATCAACGCTGATCAAATGCCTGACAGGTATTAACGATTTCGAAGCCGGCGAGATCCATATAGACGGAATATCCGGTCCGGTCAGGAATCATTCCACAAGGGATGCCCAGAATGTCGGAATCTCTACTGTTTACCAGGAGGTAAACCTCTGCCCCAATCTTTCGGTGGCGGAAAATCTGTTTATCGGACGCGAACCGATGACAAAGCTGCATACGATCGACAGGAAATCATACAACAAGCGCTCCCAGGTAATAATGGACGAGCTTGGGATCTCCGTCGATGTTACTCAGAATCTGGAAAATTATTCCCTTGCGGTTCAGCAGATGGTAGCGATCGCAAGGGCTGTAGATATGGACTGCAAGGTCCTTATTCTCGATGAGCCTACATCATCTCTCGATGATGAAGAGGTTGAGAAACTTTTCGTACTCATGAGAAGGCTCAGGGAAAAGGGTGTTGGTATTATTTTCGTTACTCATTTCTTAGAGCAGGTCTATGCTGTGTGCGATCGTATAACCGTTCTCAGGGACGGACGTTTCGTGGGAGAATATCCTATCGAGGAGCTTCCGAGGGTGAAGCTCGTTGCGGCAATGATGGGCAAGGATCTTGACGATCTTGCCGAGATAAAGAAAGAAGGCGCTGAAAGCGCGGCTCATAATCCGCTTGAGATAAGCGCAAGGGGACTTTCCCATACGGGAACGGTAAAACCCTTCGATCTCGATATCCATAAGGGAGAGGTTGTGGGACTGGCAGGGCTTCTCGGCTCCGGACGAAGCGAGCTTGCGAGGTCTATTTACGGTGCGGATAAGGCAAATACCGGAACCTTAATGGTAGACGGGAAGGAAGTTAAGATCAACCAGCCCATAGATGCGATGAACCTGGGGATGGGCATGCTCCCTGATGACAGAAAGGCCGAGGGAATAATCGGTGATCTTTCCGTGAGAGAAAATATCATCCTTGCGCTCCAGGCGAGAAAGGGAATGTTCAAGCCTCTTTCCAGAGCGAAGATGGAGGAGATCGCGGACAGATATATCTCTCTTCTTCAGATAAAGACCGCAAGCAAGGAAACTCTTGTAAAACAGCTTTCCGGCGGCAATCAGCAGAAGGTCATCATCGCGAGATGGCTTGCCACGGATCCCGATTTCCTTATCCTTGACGAACCTACAAGAGGTATTGATATCGGAACCAAGTCAGAGATACAGAAGCTTATCGTAAAGCTTGCGGGAGAAGGAAAGAGCATACTCTTCATATCTTCGGAGATTTCGGAGATGCTTCGTACCTGCAGCAGAATGGCAATAATGCGTGACGGCCAGAAGGTCGGCGAGCTTGACAGGGAGCTGACTCAGGAAAGCGTCATGAAGGCTATAGCGGGAGGTGAGAACGAAGCATGAAAGGAAACTCTACTTTAAACAAGCTAAAGAACTGGCCTCTTTTGCTGCCCGTAGTTGCCCTCATTCTTGTAATGGCAGTCAATATCATCTACGATGCGGCAAACGGCAATAATCCGCTATCCTTTTTCCTTATAACCTTACAGCGGACCACAACCAACGGAACCATCCTTTACGGACGTGTAATTGATATCTTAAACCGTGGAAGCGAAGCGGCCATTCTTGCGATAGGAATGACTCTTGTGGTATCTTCATCGGCAGGTACGGATATTTCCGTAGGCTCTGTAATGAGTATCTGCGGCAGCTTCTGCTGTATGCTGCTCGCTGGCTACGGCGTTTCTTCAACAACGACTCTTGCAAGGCCTCTTATAGTCGGGATAATCGGCGGTCTTTTGATGGGAGTAGTCTGCGGAATGTTTAACGGGACTCTGGTCGCCTACTTTAAGATACAGCCGATGGTAGCGACCCTGATCCTCTTTACGGCGGCGAGATCCATAGGGCTGCTTATCTGCAATGACCTGATCGTTTATGTCAGGAACCCGTCCTTTGCTTTCTTCGGAAGCTTCCTAGGCCCCATTCCGACGCCTGTTGTTATCGCGGCGGTCTGTGTTGCGGTGATCTCGGTGATCCTTAGAAAGAGTGCTTTGGGAATGTATATCCAGTCCGTCGGAATAAACGGCAAGGCCAGCCGTATAGCAGGTCTGAATTCCAAGCGGATAATCTTCTTAACCTATGTCATCTGCGGATTTTTAGCAGGCGTTGCCGGCATAGTGAATTCATCAAGGATAACCTCGGCGGATTCCAACAATATCGGGCTTTACATGGAAATGGACGCGATCCTTGCGGTAGCGCTCGGAGGCAACAGCCTTGGCGGAGGTAAGTTTAACCTTGCCGGCTCCATAATCGGAGCCTATACGATCCAGGCTATCACGACGACACTTTATGCTCTCGGTGTATCCGCGGCGCAGGCACCTGTTTTCAAAGCTATAATAGTTATCCTGATCGTTGCGATCCAGTCGGAGCCTGTAAGGAATTTCTTCAAGAAACAGAATCAGGCAAGGCAGTTAAAGGGGGTGGCATAAATGGCGGGTAAAAAATTTAAATTAAACGGTCATACCATACTCCTGCTTATTACCATAGCGCTGTTTGCGGTTCTTTACGCGGGAGGCTGCATAGCATACGGAGCAAAGGGCTTCACCCATCTGCAGACCTTCTGTAACATACTTATAACAAATGCCGGTCTTATCTGCGTTGCCTGCGGCCTCACCTGCGTTATGCTGACGGCGGGAATAGATATTTCGGTAGGCGCGCTTATTGCCATGGACTGCATGCTGCTTGCGGTCGGTATGCAGAAGGGGATCGGAGCGGTTCCCATGATAATAATAGTCATGGTCATAGGGATCGCCTTCGGAGCCTTCCAGGGCTTTATGGTAGGTTATCTCGGGATCCAGCCCTTCATCGTTACGATGGCGGGAATGTTCTTCTGCAGAGGAATGACGGCGGTTATCTGTACGGATCAGGTGTCTATCACTGAACAGGTTAATGCGACCTTCTATAAATGGGCAAATTCCAAGGTTACGATCCCCTTTGGAGGGTATGTTAACAATAAGGGAAAATACATGGCGCCCTATGTAAGACCGGGAGTGATAGTCGCGCTGATAGTACTTATCGTTATCTTCATCATGCTGCGCTATACAAAATTCGGACGTTCACTTTACGCCGTAGGCGGCAGCGAGCAGTCTGCTACGATGATGGGACTGAATACCAAGATGATCAAGATGAAGGCTCATGTTCTTTCATCCGTGCTCTGCTCTATCGGCGGTATCTGCTACTGCCTTAATACGATGGCCGGTTCGGTCACGCAGGCTACAGGCCTTGAGATGGATGCGATCTCTTCGGCGGTTATCGGAGGGACGCTTCTTACCGGCGGTGTCGGAAATGTATTCGGAACCTTCTTCGGGGTCCTGATAAACGGAACCATTTCATCAATAGTCAAGACAAACGGAAAGCTTGCAAGCTCATGGCCTAATATCCTTACGGCAGCTCTTCTCTTTGTATTCATCGTTATCCAGAGCGCATTTGCCGCTATAAGGGAGAGGAGCAGGAACAAGTAAGACAGAAAGCTGTTTGTGATTCTGTTTAAATACGGCGTACTATATGCCGTCTTTTACAGGAGCCTCAAAAGCAGGTTCCGGTAAGATACAGTATTCTGGTGCTGTCCGGTGACGGACGGTCCGGAATGCGAAGCAAAGAAAATAGCCGTTACCTTTCTTCATATGGATGGACGGCTATTTTCTTTTTGTCTTAACTTATATTCAACACAGACAGAGACTGACGCTTTATATAGTGCCAACAGTGGAACGAGCCGGCATTTACCGGCAAAATGAAGGATACGACGTACGGGTTTTGCCGGAACATATGTCATCTGCGGCAGA
>JAIKXO010000285.1 GCA_024684065.1 Lachnospiraceae bacterium | reverse complement strand
GACAGGATCACTATCATGCGAAACGGCCGGAGCATGGGGGTCTATGAAACAAAGGACGTAAGCAAGGAGGATATCTCCAGGCTCATGGTCGGAAGAGATGTCATTCTTAACGTGCAGAAGGATCAGGCAAAGCCCGGGGATACCGTGCTTAAGGTCAGAGATCTGGAATACGTCAACGAATGGAATAAGAAGATGCTTGATAAGGTTTCCTTTGATGTAAGGAAGGGAGAGATCCTCGGCATCGCCGGCGTAGAGGGCAATGGGCAGAAGGAGCTTATCGACATGCTCTTCAATCTGAACAAGCCGGATTCCGGGAGGGCGGAGGTTAACGGCAAATCCATCATCGGCCTTCCCCAGTATAAGATCCGTGAGCTCGGCGTATCCTTAGTGCCGGAAGACCGCATGCTATACGGCATAGCAGCGACGGCCTCCATAGAGGAAAATGTGATATCTGACCGATGCGCTGACAAAGAACTGAACCGGGGGCCTCTTTTCAATATGGATGCTATCCACAATCTTTCAAATAAATTAGTGAAGGATTATACAGTGCTCTGCAAATCCCCTTCACAGCAGGTGGGGATGCTCTCCGGAGGAAATATCCAGAAGGTGGTTGTGGCCAGGGAGTTCAGCAACGACCCGACCCTGATCTTAGCGGATCAGCCGACCCGGGGAATAGATGTCGGAGCCACGGAATTTATCCGAAAGAAGCTGGTGGAGCTTTCCAGATCGGGAGTCGCGGTGCTCTTAGTTTCTGCTGATCTTGCGGAGGTAATGGAATTATCCGATTCTCTGATCGTTATGCATAACGGCAGGATCGTGGCATATTTTCAGGATTCCGGAATGCTTACGGATGAGGAAATGGGTGAATATATGCTGGGGCTTAAGGAACAGAGCAATGAGGAGATAAGGAGAGTGTGCCATGACTAAAAAAAGACAGATCATATTTTCCTTTGTCCGCGGAGTTTTAGCCATTCTGATCGCAATCCTGGTGGCCATGCTCTTAATCTTTATCAGTGCAGACGGAGGAACCTTTTCGGAAAAGATTTCCGCTACCGGGGAGGCCATGAAGCAGCTTTTGGTGGGGCCCCTTTTCCGTATAAATGCGGACGGCATCCGATTCGAGGGGAAGAGGCTTGCGGACATTTTTGCCGCCATGATCCCCACGATCTTTACCGGGCTTGCGGTCTGCGTCATGTTCGCTGCAAATCAGTTCAATCTGGGCGCTGAGGGCGGCATAATGCTTGGAGCCTTTGTGTCGGCTCTTGTTGCGATCTACATGCCTCTTCCGAAGGGACTGCATGCCCTTGTCTGCATTCTTGTGGGAGGCGCAGTGACAGGCCTGGTGATGCTGATCCCTGCTCTGCTCAAAGTAAAGCTTAACGTCAGCGAGATGGTCTGCTCGCTTATGCTTAATTATATCATCATGTATATCATCAAATATCTGATGAACACTGCCTATGCGGATAAGACCAAGGGGCAGATCCAGACCTATCCGTTTTTGAATTCCTCAAAGATCGGGCCCTTGGCTGACAGTTCGATCTTTACTTCGGCAAAGCTGTCCTGGGGATTCGTTATCGCCATCATTACTGTCGTAGTGATAGGCTTTTTCATGTACCGTTCCAGATGGGGCTATCAGATCCGTATGATAGGGATCAATCAGGATTTCGCAAAGTATTCCGGAATGAAGGTAGGCTTTGTGATAGTCCTGTCCCAGATAATCGGCGGATTCCTTTCCGGCGCGGGCGGAGCGATAGAGATGCTCGGCCGGTATCCGACTTTTTCCTGGAGCGCTCTCCCGGGCTATGGCTGGACAGGGATCACCATAGCGATCCTTGCGGGAAACAATCCCTGGTTCGTGCCTCTTGCGGCCTTTTTCCTCGCTTATTTGGGAAAGGGCTGCGATATGATGGCAACCTATGCTAACGTCCCGACCCAGCTGATCGCTATAGTCCAGGGAGTGATATTCCTGTTCTTTGCGGCGGAACAGTTCCTGTCGAAGTACAGGCAGAAGCTGGTGGTGAAGACAGCCGCGGAGACTGCGGCTAAGGCCGTTCTTGCACAGGAAGGAGGAAAGGCAAATGAGTAATCTGATGAGCAATATACTTTCGCCGGGATTTTTCTTTTCTATTTTCCGCATATCCGCGCCTATCCTTTATGCAACACTTGCAGCTATCGTAGTTGAAAAGGCCGGATTCGCCAATATCGGTCTGGAAGGCCTTATGATGTTTTCGGCTCTCTTCGGCTCTTTGGCAAGCTACTATTCACAGAGCTGGCTTGTGGGCTTTATCGTCGCCCTGGTCGTGGGAGTGGTGATGTCTCTTATTATGGGGTTTTTCGCTTTCCAGCTGAAGACTGACATAATTCTTGTAGGAATTGCGGTGAATATGATGGGTTCGGGCGGAACACTGTTTCTATGCAAAATAATCACGGGGATAACCGAAGGAAAGGCTATGGCCTCTACAACGGGGCTGATCACCTCCGGCCTGTGCATTCCCAATATAAATATACCGGTCATTAAAAACATTCCGTTTTTGGGCCAGGTCATTTCAGGGCACAGTTTACTGACCTATTTCGCCTTTATAATGTGTATCATCACATCGTGGATGCTTTATCGCACGAGCCTCGGGCTCAATATCCGCGCCGTGGGCGAGAATGCAAATGCCGCGGCTTCGGTAGGCGTTTCAGTCCTGAAGATCCAGTATATCGCCATTGCCTTTTCGGGGCTTATGAGCGGCTTTGGCGGAGCCTTCATGTCTATGAGCTATGCCCAGGGCTGGTCGCTGGATATGGTTGCGGGACGAGGCTTCATCGCATTGGCCGCACAGGCCATGGGAGGCGGGGAGTGCCTGGGAGGCATGTTCAGCTCCCTTCTGTTCGGCTTTGCACAGGCGCTGGGGATCAAATTCTCCTCCGTTGGCCTGGATTCCAATCTGGCATCGCCGATCCCTTATGCTATTACGATAATCAGCCTTGCTATCTTCGGAGCGATCAGGGTAAATCGCGCAAAGAAGCCCAAGACGGCCGCGTGAGAGATTGTATGAGGACAGCCACAAGGAGGAAGAAACTTGTCTGACGAAAAAAAGAGTATACCTTTGATATTGGACGGAGATCCGGGCCATGATGACGCAATAGCCTGGCTCTTAGCCCAGAGTTCCCGGATGACGGACGGGATCTGCGATATCCGCGCCGTGACTACTGTAGGGGGCAATGTGTCCCTTGATAAGACCACTTACAATGCCCTGCGGGTCTGCACTTTGCTTGGGATAAAGGATGTGCCGGTGGCCAAAGGCGCAGAGCATCCCCTGATCTCTGAGCTTATGGTGGCGCCGTCGGTCCACGGGGAATCGGGGCTTGACGGGCCGGCTCTGCCGGAGCCTGAAATAGAGTTAAGCGATCTTACCGCAGTTGAGCTGATGGCCGAGGTGCTAAGGGGGAGCAGTGAAAAGGTGACCATAGTTTCAACCGGTCCGATGACCAATGTGGCCTCTCTCCTGCTTTCGCACCCTGAGCTCAGGGATAAGATAGAGCAGATCAGCTTCATGGGGGGCGGCATTGTTTACGGAAACTGGACTCCGGCCGCTGAATTCAATATCCTGGTAGATCCGGAGGCGGCGGATGTCGTATTCCGTTCAGGCATTCCGTTGATAATGTCAGGGCTTGACGTAACAGAGAAAGCACTGATACTTCCCGGGGACGTAGAGAGGATCGGAGCCCTTCATACCCCGGTGGGGGATATCGTAAGGGACTGGCTCAGGTTCTTCTATCAGTTCCACAAGAAACTGGGCTATGCGGGTGCTCCGATGCATGATCCCTGTGCGGTGATGGTGCTGCTCCATCCGGAGTTCTTTACGATAAAGGATTATTATGTTCAGGTGGAAACCTGCGGGGAATACTGCAGGGGGGCTACTATCGCCGATACACGCCAGAGCCTTGGTAAGGAGCCTAATATATCGGTATTGTGCGATCTCGACAGAGATAGATTTGCAGATTATCTTATCAGGGCAGTGGGGTGTTATTAAGCAAAGACGCCGTTTTCGGCAATCATGAGGCGATTTGTATAGAAAACGACATTAGGCTTTGCCTGATACCGTTTTCTATAAACAATGTTGATATTTGAGTGTACCGGGATCTGCTAAGGAAAAACTGATTTATTCAGTTTTTCCTTAGCTGCCTCCGGCAGGATGCGCGGAAACCAATTCGATGTTCGCTATGCAAACATCGAATATAATGGCATAGGAAAGGCACTTCGTGCCTGCCATTTTCGCGCGGGAGACGCTTTGATCAGCGTTTCCTTAAAGGCGGATTCTGGTATGAAAGGGAGGTTTGATCATGGCATATCCGGTGTGGATGGACGTGGATACGGGAGTGGATGACGCCATCGCGATCATTGTTGCGCATGGCTTGAAGGAACTTGATATACTCGGGATATCAGCAGTTTGCGGGAATGCTTCTCTTGAGAACACTTTCCGGAATACCAAGGCATTAAATGTTATCTGCGGGTCATCATGCCCGGTATTTAAAGGGGCGGAGAGGCCGCTTTTCAGGGAGCCTATTCACGCTGAAGAGGTTCATGGGAAAAACGGTCTGGGAGATGTCGAGATCCCTGTCTCAGAGGAAGAGGAGATACATAAAGAAGGGACAGGAGATGATCCTTTCCTGCAAAGATCACAGGGAGATATAAAGCCGCCTTTCGAGGGAGCCGCCTGGGATGCTTTATACAAGGCGGCATGCAGGCATCCCCGGGAGCTTTGCGTGATCGCAACGGGTCCCCTTACAGATCTTGCCCTTGCCTTCTTTAAATATCCTGAGCTCCCAGGCCTCTTGAATAAAATCTTGATCATGGGAGGCTCTGTCAGTGAGGGGAACACAACGCCTTGCGCAGAGTTCAATATATATGCCGATCCCGAAGCGGCTCAGGCTGTGTTTAAGAGCGGCGTCCCTATAGTCCTCTGTCCGCTTGATGTTACGGAGAGGGTATACCTTACGGAAGAGGATATGGAGGAGATAAAAGGATACGGAAGCAGGGCCGGACAGTTTGTGTATGATATTCTGAGGAAGCCCTGGAGCTTTCATAAAACTCTGGGGTATCCGGGAGTGCAGATACATGACAGCTGCCCCGTGCTCTATCTTTACCGTCCAGAGCTTTTTACGGCGAAAGAGGCAGGGGTTTATGTTGAGACAAAGGGAACGGTGACTGTCGGGAAAACGGTCACGGATCTATACAGTGACAGGAAGTTTGATAAAAGGAATGCTGTTGTGGCTTTGGATACAGATGCAGGGGAATGTGTCCGCATTATCAAGGAGTGTATTAAGAAGCTTCCATAGGCGGCAGGCACATATTGTGTTCTGGTATCCTGTTTCTACAGGGTATCTGAACCGGTGTTGTCAAAATGTTATCAGTTGATTGTTATCAGTCAAGCCTTTCAGCAATTCAGCGCCTTGACCATAACCCGCTCGTTTAATACTTCGTACCCGAATTTCCGATACAGATCATGTGCATCTCTTGTGATCAGTATCCCGCGAAGACCAGTATACTCAGGCCGTGATTCTATATATGACACCAGCGCCGTTCCAAGCCCCATATGCTGACAGGATGTATCAATAATAACATCACACAGGTAGTATGTCGTGGCATAGTCACTGATGACTCTTGCAAAACCGGCAAGCTTTTTTTCGTCATCAAGATATACGCCATAGCACGAAGAATTGTCCATGGACTTCCTGATCTGTTCGACTGAACGTTTATCTGCCCAATACGTCATTCTAAGGAGCCTGACAACTTCATCGAGATTCATTTTTTCTGATCCATCAATGATTCGGTATTTCATGCTTGCTCCTCCCCTCTACTGCTGCCGCCCCATTTCTTTCTCTATATCATATTTGTATATCTAACAGCTATACTATTCTCTTTTTGGGCTTATGCTGACAAAATGGCACCAGAAGAATTCTATCTCACGTTCCAGTATCCTGTCTTATTGGAGCCGATACGGGTGATCAATCCCTTTCCTTTGAGTGAAGCCAAAACGCGGGTGATCGTACGCTGGGATTTTCCTGTCTTTACGATTAATTCCGCATTGGTCATCCCGGGATCATCCCGCAGACAGCTTAACACGGCCTGTTCCAGGTCACTTATATGGTCATTTATCCGGTCGTTTTCCTGGCCAGATAAAGGCGACTTATTTCTGTCAATCCTTGAAAACTCCATTTTGAAGTCCGTGTCGGTATTTTCGTATTTTATTTCGACCCCTGCCGTATTGCAAAGCGAATAGATTTTCCGGATACCAGAGCCGAAGGTCTCAACATCCTTACACAGATAGAGTACCCGCGCGATCGTCTCATTTCGCAGGAATGAATGGATATCACGGCTTACAAAATCGATCGGTTCAAACTCGTTCGCAAACGATCCGGGATTCACAATGCTGATCCTGTCGGAGAAGATGTCGATTTCGTGCTGGACAGGAAGATCGTAACGGGCATGAGCAAAACTGTTGATCACAGCCTCCCGCATCGCATCGACCGGAATTTCCGGAATCTCCTTCCGATGGATTCCGTCGCCCTCCATTTCGACCCGCCAGCGG
>JAIKXO010000233.1 GCA_024684065.1 Lachnospiraceae bacterium | reverse complement strand
TCCTTGATGGGCCGCGCAGAATTTGCTTGCAAATTCTGCATAAAAGGATCGCAAAGCGATCCTTCCTTAGCGAAGGCGATTTTTAATGGCAAAACCCGTTACTATCACAGCCCAAAAGGCTGTGAATAGTAACAATCCGGTTACAATGCATATTTTAACATATGTCCGGCGGCCGGGCAAACGCTTGGTGGAAAAGAATGCGCATTATGCCTTTTGCAGGTATAAATAAACATCATAAATATAATTCATCAGGCGCTTATATCACAGGCTTTTCCCGTGTCAAGCGGTTTTGTGGCCCGCAAGCCCAGTAATCACGCTGATTAGCACCGATTCGGTGCTAATAAAAACGGACAAATCTGTCTGTTTTTTTAACATATGGTGATAAAATCTCCTTTATCCGGTTTTATTCTATCAAGGTCCCTTCTTGAATGCATGGAAAAGATCCGGGAACTCGAGGAGGAAAACCATCTGCTCCTGGAGCGGATAAAAGAGACGGAAAGCTTCCCCGGATCAGGGAGGCACTGTTAGCCGATGCTATTGCCACCAGTGCCGGCTCTGATCTTTGTAGGATTTATGATGCTCGGTGCAGTGGCTAAGATAGACTTTTCGGATCTGACGGAGGCTGTACCAGCTTATCTGTGCATCCTGGCCATGCCGTTAATGTATTCCATTTCAGAGGGTATCGCCATCGGCGTGATCTCCTATGTTGTCATCAACCTGTGCTGTGGTAAGAGCAAAAAGATCACTCTGCTGATGTATGTACTGGCAGTATTGTTTCTCTGCAAGTATATTTTCCTGTAATCCGGACTCACAGAGAAGGACAATAATATTTTGTCCTTCACCGGAAAGCCTTCGGCGCAGTAAACGGCAAAGTGAAATAGTTTGTTGCTTGCTCTAAAACCGCTGATGAAAGCTATCTACGACAGACGCCAGAACTTTACCGCTTACCTGATATATACCAGTTACGTTCAACTGTTTAGGTGAAGCAGATGAATAAATGAAATAGAGTATAATTCTACAACCAGAGCCCGCCATAACGACGGGCTCATATCAATTCACCATTAAAAAAATAATGTAAAATTCATCCCTGTTTCCTCCTTGGAAAGATATACTTATCTGGTACATTATTTTTTTTGTAAATGTGACAACTGCTTTCTTCAGATTATTTCATAATTCCCGAAATCCGCATGCTTTTTTGCTGCCTGCCTCACGATTTCCCTCAGTACATTCCTCCTTAAGCGAAAACACTTTATCCGTATTGCAGGAAGCCTTGCAAACCCGGTTGTCACAGGTTCCGATATATCTGTTTGCCTTAAGCGGATTTATAGTACCGTTTATAAAAATATCAGGCTAATTGATGATGTTTCTTTGAGAAAAAAATGGTTTCAGATGAGCATAGAAGAAGGGATATCCAGTATAGGAGGAGACGTCAACAGGGCTATCAAGTGGTCAGCTAAATTAAAGAAAATGCAAAAGAAAAGCGGATTCGGACAATCCGAACCCGCAACTAATGTCGAAGACTTAAAGGAACTCGATTATTTCCCATTGTGCCTGTCCGACAAGCTCAACCTTCACTCTTGTCCCCGGCTCTAAAAGTTTCCCTACTGCATAATAATATGCGCGTATATCCCGGCCGTCATCCGCCATTATGCGGTAAATATACTCACTTGAGACTCCGGGTCCCACAACTGTTCCTGTTGTGGTGCGCCCTCTGTCGGAATCTGTTCCAGCGGTTGCCTTCTTAAATTCTTCATCATTAATTATCTTAGCTTCATCTGCCATTGTCATATCCTCCTTTGTGAAGTTCCATTTGATTTATTATACGTACTCACCTTCCGGAAGAGCAAGGAAACTGTATATTCGGTTGATTTTAATGTTTATCCGGTAACAAAATATAGAAAGCGGGAAATCAGCAATGATGGGGCCAGGTTGTCAAACTTCCGGCTGAAATCAACAAAATCGACATTGAACTTGTCAAGGCACAGGAGAAATATGACAGTCTTGCCGCCAGGCTTCCGGAAGTAATGATTATGCCTTTTTCATATTATTTCATCAGTAAAAATATCCAAAGTTAAAAGAACTCTGTGATCAGGCCCATTCCGTTGCACTGCTCCATGATCTCAGGAGTCAGGCGTTTTCGCTGATGCCGGGGATGAATTTGACGGCGTATGCGGATACTCAGAAAGCCTATGCCGCCTATGATGTAACCACAGACACTAACAAAATCAAGAGTGGCTCAGACCTGACGGTATTGCAGATGACCTTTAACGGGAAACCGTGGTATATCATCAAAGACGAATCTAAAGCGGTGAATGCCGGGACGGTCACGCTGCTTGCAGCAGATACCAGCTTTGGCATATGTGAGTTTGATGGGAATGGTGGCAATAAATACAGTACTTCTCAGATAAATGCATATCTTAAAGACAAGAATGCCTGGATCGGGATGAACGTGACGATCTGCCCGGGCGTGACCATCGGAGAATATGCAGTTGTAGCTGCCGGTGCTGTAGTTACCAAGGATGTACCGGATCTGTCACAGTATTCCACCATATTTATAGGCGCACCTGTCTGGTGGGGCGACTGGCCGATGATCATGTACACATTCTTTGAGAATAACGCAGAGGGTCTGTCAGATAAAACTCTGATCCCTTTTTCTACACATGAAGGATCGGGCCTTTCAGGTTTTGATAAGAAGCTTTCCTCAGCCTGCCCGGATGCAACGGTTTTAGGTGGACTTGCCATAAGAGGAAACGACTGTCAGAATGATCAGGACAGCGTCAGGGAAAAAGTCAGCGAATGGGTGACGGGACTGGGATATTAGAGGAGTGACCGGCTCATCCCCATGTTTACAATCCGTTCAGAAAATACTGTCTGTCAGTAATCCCCCGGCAGCTGCCTGCCGGGGGATTATTGTCCAATCGCTTTTTTTCTCAATTCTCTGCTTCAAATACCCAATGGTTACCGATATGGTACTCCACGGTCTTAAGGACGCCCTCCTCTTTGGTCGCCTTCGGCATCCATCCAGGTGAGCGCATTTTTTTCGTATCCGGATATATGAACGGATTGTCCTCGCCTCACCCCCTGTCTCCGCCCGCATAGGAAAGCTCCTGGCTGACGCCGGGCTTTCCGCAGGTCCGGCGCACCGAACCGCAGACCTGGCAGTATTAACTTATTGTAAATAATACCAAATTTAATGTATCACTAAAAAGTACTAAAAGTGTTGATATTTCTCTCTAAATGCATTATAATTTAAGTACCATATTTGACGATCGTTTGATATTATACGAAGGGAGCATGCAATTATGTCGAAAATATACGGCTACGCGCGGATCAGCCGGAAGGAGCAATCCATCGAGCGGCAGATCCGGAACATCAGATCCGAGTACCCCGATGCCCATATCCTGCAGGAGGCATACACGGGGACGAGCATGGAGCGCCCGGAATGGGGAAAGCTGCTCCGCAAAGCAGAGTGCGGGGACGCTATAGTGTTCGATTCGGTGTCGAGGATGAGCCGATCAGCGGACGAGGGCGTGGAAACTTACTTTGAGCTTTACGAAAAAGGCATACAGCTCGTGTTTTTGAAGGAACATTACATAGATACTGAGGTTTACGCTGAAAACATGCGCGACAGGATAGAGCTGCAGGGCACGGATGAGGATGAGATCTTTAAAGGGCTCAACAATTATTTCAGGAAGCTGGCCGCAAGACAGATCAGGATCGCGTTCGACCAGGCCGAGAAGGAGGTGCAGGATCTCCGGCAGAGGACCAGGGAGGGGATCGAGACCGCAAGGCTCAACGGGAAACAGATCGGGCAGCGCCCCGGGAGCAAGCTCCATGTAAAAAAAGAAGCCCCGGCAAAGGAGCAGATACTGCGCCTCTCCAAGAGCTTCAACGGCTCCCTGTCCGACGTGGAGGTCATGAAGGTTGTCGGGCTTTGCCGGAACACATATTACAAATATAAAAGAGAGATGAGATAAAAAAATAGGTAAAACTGGTTAAATTTCAAAATACTCTGCACTGGATCCCAGAAATTCCTGAATCTTCTGCATAACGTTCTCTTCAGTTTCCGAAGACTTACGCATTTTCTTTATTGTACACTCCCAGACAATCAGGATTCTGATTCCGTCGCCCTTCAGTTTTTCTCTGACCTGCTGATCTCTCCTGATATTCCGGTCGAACTTATCATTCCAGAATTCAGTGCGGCTTTTCGGTGTATATGCATATTTACAGCCTTTATGTCTGTGCCAGAAACATCCGTGAACAAATATGACCGTATTATATCTGCGAAGCCATAGATCCGGATGTCCTGTGATATTATTCAAGTTTTTCCTGTACCGGTACCCTGACGCAAACATTCTTTTTCTC
>JAIKXO010000232.1 GCA_024684065.1 Lachnospiraceae bacterium | reverse complement strand
CTTGCCGGATACTCGCGGTTCATGAATGTGAAGAACTTAAGGTTAAAGTCTCGCTTGGCATTCAGTACCGGGCATCCGTCATCATCCCTGGCTATTGGCATGAAGATCTTATGAGGATGACCGGATTTTCCTCCGAATTCATCAAAATGTATCACCGTGGCGATGGTTTTCCATTCCGGACACCAGTCATGAAGTATAGACTCAACAACCCTGTCACTGTCCTGAAGCAGCTTGGTCTGCTCCTCTCTTGTCAGGGTCTCCATCAGCTCCATGGGCGGTTTTTGGATCAGTTCGATCGCTGATACCGCATCCAGCCTCATTTTGCGTTTTCCATGATCGGCCCGCTCGGCATTTATCCTGTCGATCTCGGCCTGTATGATACCCGGCACATCCATATCGGTGTTACCGCACAGCCAGGCGTTATCCGGTGTGAGGCTGTGATCTATTGTCCTGTCCCTGCCTTTTCTCTCATCGTTCATTTCCCGCCATGCATCCGAAACGCTGCAGGTTCTGGCAGCTTTGCCATGATGCCGTTGGTTTGACGGATTGAGCGATAGCTTGAGACAGGGCAGTCCTACATGAAATTCCTGCATAGCTTTTTCCTCCTGTTGCAATGATAAAATTCCCGGCCCCCCGCGTAGCCGATGCCTCCTTATGGAATTAAGTACGTTGCCCTCGTACTTAACTGCGTTAAGTGTCGGGCTCCTCCGGAGGCTCTGCGAGGCTTTGGTGTGCCGGTTACCCGTCACACGGCTTCCTTAACGGAAGCCCTTCGCTATCAGATATCCACCGGATATCTGATACGGACGAGCGGATATCTTACAGATATCCGAAACTGATATCAGCTACGCCGATATCAATCCTCGTCCTCTCCGCTCAGTTGACGCATAAGATCCACGACACCATCGGTGATTTCTCCCTTATGCGTCATTTTCTCCTCCCTCTTTCCCCTTTCATCCGAACTTATTCCGGTCGGAGAAAAGGCACATCCGGTTACACGATCCTTGATGTCCAGACAGATGTGCCTGATTTCCGCAAGCAGCCCATCTGACTGCTCGCGGTTTCTTTCCTTTACCATGTCCGCTATGAGTTCCGCATAGGTTCTGGCTCCACGCTCATTTTGAAGATAATGCCATGCCTCCATCTGATTCGGATCATCCTCTCGGAATTTCACACAGATGGAACGGCTTTTTGTTCCTATCATGACTAACCTCTTTCAGCCCAGATGGCGTAGCTCTTCGCATTGGCACAAATATCTCCGACAAACTCCACACCCTGTTTGTCAGACAACTCCGAATAATTCTTCAAAAGGCATCCTCCGCCGCCAAATACATGAAGCCTGACATAGTCTTCGACATACCCGTAATCCTCCAGCTTCTTTATGATCTCTGCGGCATATTCCCTTGCGAGTCTGTCGGTAACAGATGCGATATCGTCTGTCTTCCCATTGCATCCCTCCCTGATCAGTCGGTCTATAATCCTTTCCTCGATGTCACGTCCAAGCAGTCGGGACAATTCTTCTCGAATGCTCCTGATGCAGGTTCCGACACCATATTTCTCTGTTGCCAGACTCTTCTCAATAGGACTGCCGTCAATAAGTCGAACGATATTCATTGTCCCGTTACCGATATCCACGATCATGTGATCACCATCCATCGAATTAAGCAAGCAGCTTTCGGCAAGTCCCTGTGCGTATATCTTCACTTTCTCAATGTGCAGATGATAATGTACCCCCTTATAATCGAACTCCGGCTCTTCATTCTTTTTCAGATACTCTCTGAAGCCTTTCCTCTGTGCAGCTGTCCACGCCAGCGGAAGCCCGACTGCAAGAATGATATTAGCTGTAGGCGCATACTTTCGATACTGCAATTCCTCTGCTACAGCTGCCAGAGTCAGAATATAAAAGTTCTGATCTCCGGTCTTATCTCCCTGATAAGTCAAATGATTCTCGCCAATGATGTATTTGTTCCCGTCATGGACAAGCACTTTATCACTGGCCAATACCTCCGTTGTTCTTTCTACGCCGGAAGGGAAAACACAGTGTTCCGTTTTGATGTTTCCGTATCCGTGATCCACGCCGATGATAACCGGCTTATAATCTGTTATCTCTTTCATAATCTCTTATCCTCCATTTCAAATCCTTAATAGTTAACTCGCCATTACCGCCCTGATACGGTTATGGTTTTCTTCCGCAATATAGTCTCTGACCGATTCGTCAGGGAATGCCAGAGGAAAACACTTCTCTTTGATCCTGTTGGTTATACGTTCATCATAATCAAGCTCGCCGATCATAGAATTGCTTGTAAAGATCGTGATTGTCCTGTTTATATAGCGGGAATTGATTATGTGGTACAGTTTTTCCTCTATCCAGTCTTTGACCTTTTCTATCCCAAAATCATCGATCACAAGGACCTCTGCTTTGGAAAGATCCGCAAGCAGCTGATGTTCCGTAATACCGTCTTCCTGATTCCAGCTGGCTTTTATTTCATTGAGGATC
>JAIKXO010000206.1 GCA_024684065.1 Lachnospiraceae bacterium | reverse complement strand
ACGCTTATTGAAAGCGGAAAGGGCGGAGAGCTTGCGATCCTTGAGTACAATGACAACACTAAGAAGGTTGTTGAAAACAAGGGCAATGTTGCGCTTGCCGATATTGACGAAAAAGATATCATAGAAAGGTTTGATATCGATGGCAGTGAGCATACGCTTACCGGCAGGTTCTCGGTCGGAGAGGACCATGAGTATATCTTATGGGAAGTTTCGGCCCCGAAGGGTTACTACACGGCTGACCCGATAGTATTCTATCTGGATGCTTCAGGGAATATACAGGTTAAGAACAATACCAACGATCCTCATATGCTCGGTCTCGGGACAACGACCCTTACAATGCTGGATCGGCCTATAGAGTACAAGATAAGCAAGATCCTTACGGGCACCGGCGAGTCTGTCAGGTATGTGAAAGGCGCAACGCTTAATATTTATCAGGATCTCGGAGAGAATGTAAGCGGACCGGCCAGATACGTACATATATATACGATCGAGCATACCTCCGGCGCTGAGGACGTGATCCCGGCCGGTAAGCTTGAGGCAGGAAGCAGATATGTGATCACCGAGAAGGAAGTTCCTGAAGGCTTTATCGTTTCAGGTTCACAGGGAAAGGTTAATAATGAACCCGTTATCGGTTCATTTACGGTAGCCCTGTTCGATTCAGGCATACAGCTCGTAAATAACGGCGTGACGAATATACTCGATCAGGGTACAAAGGTTGAAGACGACTTCCTTAAGGTGGTTATTTCAAAGAAGACCCTGCACGGAGCGGGCGATGGAGAGCTTGTCGGTGCGGAACTTAAGATAGTTGATAATACCGAGGCTGATAAGAATATTCTTTATGACGGCCTTGAGACCATTACTACCGATGGTAAGGCTATATGGTTAGTCGATACCGAAAAGCTTGATTTAAGCGACGGAGTTCTTGACCAGGTTACAAAGCTTGCGGAAGCAGCAGGAGTAAGGATTGTCGGCGCAAGGCTTAAGAAGGGTCACAGCTATACCATAACAGAGGTAAAGGCTCCCGACGGATACGCGAAGACTTCAGCCGGCTTCAGTATAGACGGAGACGGAGTCGTAAGCACAGACGGAAAGACAGCCGTGAGGGTTGATGTGGTCGATCCCGAGCTTGAAGTTGCCTTTGACAAGATCGCTCTTGACCTTGACGACAGTTCGGAATCAAGATTAGCAGGAGCGGCGCTGCAGCTTAAGCATGGTGAGGAGGTTGTGGCCTCCTGGACAAGCGGAGATCTTCCGGTGATCATAACTGAGGCTCAGGCGGATGAAAACGGCCTGATCACTGTTGGAGCAGAACAGTACAGGAAGCTCGGAACAGCTGAGGGAGACGTAGTAAAGGAAGGCTTTAAGCTGATCGCCGGCGAGACATATGTCCTCCATGAAGAAAAAGCGCCTGAAAAGTATCATATCGCAAAGGATATGGAGTTTGAGCTTAAGGAAGGCGATGTACGTAAGGATCTGCGCATTATCAGGATGACGGACTACGCCGAGGGCGAGACCTTCCTCGAGGTAAGGAAGAAGTGGATAGTGCCTGAGGATGAGAACGACTTTGAATATCCTGACGAGATCTATCTCGATGTGAAGCAGGGCGTTACAGGCGGCGAGAGCAGGCCTTACGGAACGTATACTATCTTAAAGGATAAGCTAAAGGAATGCGCAAAGAGCGGAGAGCCTATCTTATCCTTAACAGGGCTTGAAAAGTATAATGATGATGGCAAGCAGTATATCTACAGCGTGACCGAGAGATTTACGGAGGGCTATAACGGATATACCGCAACTCAGGGAACCGCGACCAATGACGGGGTTGTTGAACTGATCAATACCTTAAACAGCTGGCCGGATACCGAGGTCCTCGTTACCAAGAGATGGGAGCTCTACAGAATGTTTGACGGTAAGCTCAATACCGCGCCTGTAGAGGATATCACCCTGTATCTCAGAAGGGCTGAGGGAGAACGTGATCCTGAGAATGATGTCATAGTTGCGACAGAGACGATCGCTAAGAACGAATATGATGATTTCGCGGAATACGGATTTAAGTTTACCGAGATCACGGAAGGCGATGACAAGGGCAAGCCTCTTCCGAAGTATAATACAACTACCGGTAAGAAGTATGATTACTATGTAACCGAGAACAGTTCGGACAAGTTTACGGTTGAAGTGACCGAGCCGAAGAGAGGCAACCTGTATGAAGTTGTTGTCACCAATACGCCCGATCACTCACAGATCGATATAGTTGGGGAAAAGGTATGGAGCAAGGTTCCCGCAAGTGAGGAGGTCAGGCTCCCGAACCTGAGGATCGATCTATACAGGGACGGTAAACCTATCCAGTCGGTTTATACCGGAAAGGAAGAGAACTGGAAATTTGAGTTTAAGAATCTTGACAGATTCACCGCGGAATATGATGAAAACGGTGAATACAGTGCTAAACTGCATGAGTACAGCCTGAAAGAGTTCAATGCCGATACCGGAAGGGAGATCTCCGAGGAAGGAATCTTCAATGTAGATATCCCGGATATCAGAAATGTAACGGCTCTTGAACCGAGTACCGTAGAGGTGACCATCACCAATACCTGGAACAACGAATATGTCAATATCGGCGGAAATAAGTCGTGGCCGGGCAGATTCATTGATTCAGACGGTACCGAAAAGGATATTACAAGCGACATAAGGAAGAGGCCTCCGGTATTTATCGATCTTTACAGGGCGGAAACCGGTGCGGACGGAAAACCTGTCAAGGACGCCGACGGGCAGCTTAAGCTCACGGCCGTGAAAGATGCGGGCGGAGAATCCTTAAGCACCACGATCAATTACTACCAGAGCTCATACATGTTTAAGGATCTTCCTAAGTATGACATGACTGGAGATGCCGCCGTTCCGATCACCTATGTTGTTAAGGAACGCTCTGTGGAGGGATACCGTTCCTCACCCGCAGACGGATATGTGGTGGTTTATACTGCAGACGGAGTGGCTTACAGGCCTGTATCGTCCATTGACGATGCTGCAGCAGTTTCAAGCGCAGACTTTGCCAGCGCGGACTTTACCAATACTCCGAACAGAGTCCGTATCTCGAAGCTCGACGCAAGCAACAACGCGGAGCTTCCGGGAGCGACATTAAGGCTTATAAGGGTTAAGACAGGTGAAGTTGTTGATACCTGGGTTTCCACAACGTCAAGCCATTATGTTGAGGCTTTGACCGCAGGAGAAGAGTACAGGCTTGAAGAGGTTTCCGTTCCTGACGGATACTTCGCAGCCGATCCGGTCACCTTCACGATGAACAATGACGGAACGACCCAGCTCGTAACAATGATTGATGATCCTATCATAGGCGAGGTAAGGCTTGAGAAACGTGACGAGGTTGACAGGACGCCGCTTTCCGGCGCTGAGTTCGAGCTGTTCAGGCTTAACGGCAGCAGAGTATATGTGATACCGGTGGATTATGTGAACGGTGTTTACGCTTACTCCGCAACAGCGGGGTACGGTACCGCGACAAGGCTTTTAGCTCCCGCAGGCGGGCTCACCGTGACGGGACTTCCTTACGGAACCTATTACTTTAACGAGGTAAGGGCCCCGAAGGGCTATGAGCTTAATACAAGGCCTGAGATCTTCTCAGTAACCGAAGCGACCGCTTCAAGGCCCGGTGTGGCTGCTGCGAGCAGGGATTACAGATACAGCACGGTAACATTCCTTGACAGGAAGAAGACCGGTTCCGTAGAGCTCTATAAGGCTTCGGGAGATTCAGGCAACTTCGAGGCAAGCCTTGCAGGCGCGGTATTCGGCCTGTATTCGGCAACGCCGAGAAGAACGAGCGCGGCAATAGCTTCGTCGATATATGCAGATGCGTATTATGAGTACGGAAGGTATGTGACAGATGGATACGGACGCATCAGGGTAGACGGGCTGCCCTGGGATCGCTACTACTTCATAGAACTTGAGGCTCCGGAAGGGTATGTGACCAATGTGGATGTAGACGGAAGGCCTTTGGTCTACACCTTTGAGGTTAATGCTGACACAGTGGACTATGCTCCCGTACAGGTGGTCAACGGCGGGTATTCGATACTTGACTACAGAGAGGGCATCACGCCTCCTCCGCTGCCGCCGGTAACAAGGGTTCCGATCGTACCGCCTCCAACTCCGATAGTACTTGGAGAGAGGATGACACCGGTACCTGCAACGACCGTGACTCCGGTTCCTGCAGGAACGACAACGCCGGCAACACCGGCAACGCCGGTTCCCACACAGGCAGGCGTGCTCGGCGAGAGAAGGGTAAAGAACGAGAGCCCGATTCAGGGTGTCCTTGGCGTAAGGAGTGCTCCGGAACAGGGCGTGCTCGGAGAGAGAGTAGGTCCCGCTACGGGAGACGCGGCTAACATAGCGCTCTGGCTCATAATCCTCTTAGCAAGCATAGGCGCGATAATAGCAGTTTTCGTGCAGAGCTCGAAGAGGAAAAAGGCTAAATAAATCAAATCTTATGATCAGGCAGTAAAACATCGGCCGGCTCCGGGTAAAATGGAGCCGGCCGATTTATGTAAACCTGAAACATCGTTTTATCAGGGTAAGTCATATTCTATGGATTTTTGTGCTTGAATTTGACTGCGCTTTGTGCTAAACTACATTTTGTCTGTGACCCGGGTCATGGATCGTTTATTTATTAAAGAAAGGCCTGGCCGGAAAGGGTTTTTAACCGGCACGCTTTATATTCGGAGGATTTAAGATGGGTGTTTTAAGAGTTATTCTTACAATAATATTTGTTTTAGTCTGCATAGTGCTTTCTACGATCGTTCTTATGCAGGAGGGAAAGTCTGCTGGGCTTGGCGCTATCTCGGGAATGGCTGAGAGCTACTGGGGGAAGAACAAGGGCCGTTCCATGGAGGGAATGCTTGTAAAGTATACGAAGTGGCTGGCCGTGGCGTTCATGCTTCTTGCGGTGATACTGAACCTTAAGAATTTTTAAGGATTTTTATTATCAGGTATTTGAAGGCACTCTTGAGACTTGCTTAAGAGTGCTTATTTTTTATCAGAGCGTTTTGGAAGCATATGTATGATGACACTTCGGATAAGCCGTGGAGGCATATATGATTATAGCCCCGGTTTTGATATTGATTGGGTTTAGGGCATGAATATGTTTGATGTCAGAAAAAAGATAATATTGAAGCTTTTGTCGGAGAAATCCTATTCCCCGATGAAGGAAAAGGAGCTTGCGATCTTTCTGCAGGTAAAGAGGGAGGAACGGGACGAGCTTAAGGCGGTGCTGGATTCCCTGCTCGCCGAGGGCACGGTCGAGATAACGAAGAGAGGAAGGTATCAGCTTGTCTGGGACAGGACAATTGTCGGAACCTACAGGGCGAACTCACGGGGCTTTGGGTTTATTGAGACCGAGGGAGAGAAGGAGGACTTCTTTGTAGGAGGGGACGATTCCCTTAACGCTTTTGACGGTGATATCGTGGAGGCGGAGATTTCCGGAGAGAAGACCGGCAGGCGTAGGGAAGCAGTCGTTACTAAGGTTTTGAAAAGGGCTCTTAAGACAGTGGTGGGAACCTTCGACAAATCCTCAAACAGGTACGGGTTTGTGATAGCCGACAATGACAGGATAAACCGGGATATCTTTATTCCGCTTGAGCGCTCCATGGATGCAAGGGACGGACAGAAGGTCGTCTGCGAGATAATCGACTACGGTTCCGAGCGTAAATCCCCGGACGGAAAGATAATCGAGATCCTTGGTTCCCCTGACGAGCCCGGAGTTGATATACTGTCTGTAATAAAAAGCTATGATCTTCCGACCGATTTTCCGGAAAAGGTGAAAAAACAGGCAGACAGAGTGCCGGATACGGTATCAGAGGCGGATATGCTCGGAAGAAGGGACCTGAGGGACAAGCTGATGGTGACGATAGACAGCGAGGATGCAAAGGACCTTGACGACGCGGTGAGCCTTGAGACTGATGACAGGGGGAATTATATTCTCGGGGTACATATAGCGGATGTTTCAAATTACGTCCAGGAGTATTCCGCCCTTGATAAGGAGGCTCTTAAGAGGGGAACCAGCGTCTATCTTGCGGACAGGGTCATCCCGATGTTACCCGTGAGGCTCTCGAACGGGATATGTTCGCTGAATGAGAATGTCGACAGGCTGACGTTAAGCTGTATAATGACCATAGATAAGAGCGGAGAGGTTATCGACCATGAGATAGTGGAAAGCGTGATAAAGACTAACCGCAGGATGACCTATACCGTTGTGGATAAGATCCTTTCAGGAAGGGAGCAGTCTGAGCTTTTTTCCGAGTATGGGGAGCTTGTTCCGATGTTGCTTAAGATGGGGGAGCTTGCGGCGATCCTCCGGGAAAAGAGGAAGAAGAGGGGCTCCATTGACTTTGACCTGCCTGAGACAAAGATAGAGCTTGACGAAAACGGAAGGGCCACAGATATAAGGCCGTATGACCGGAATGATGCTACAAAGCTCATTGAGGAATTCATGCTTGCAGCCAATGAGACCGTGGCGGAGCATTATTTCTGGATGAAATATCCTTTTGTATACAGGGTACATGAGGATCCGGATCCCGAAAAGATGAAGAAGCTTTCCGCCTTTATCAGCAACTTCGGATACGGCCTTCATATAAAGGGGGACGAGATCCATCCGAAGGAGCTTCAGAAGCTTCTCGTTAAGTGTGAGGATACGGCGGAGGAGAGCCTTATAAGCAGGCTGACGCTCCGGTCCATGCAGAGGGCAAAATATTCCGTGGAGTGCCTGGGGCACTTCGGCCTTGCGTGCCGGTATTACTGCCACTTCACGTCCCCGATAAGGCGCTATCCGGATCTTCAGATCCACAGGATAATAAAGGACGATATAAGGGGGAGGCTTAAGGAGGAGCGCCAGGTACATTATGACGAATTACTGCCTGCCGTCTGTGAGCAGTCGGGCAGGACAGAGAGGCTTGCCGACGAGGCCGAAAGGGAAGTGGACAGGCTGAAGAAGGCGGAGTACATGCTTTCCGAGATCGGTGAAGTATTTGACGGGGTGATAAGCGGGATAACGGCCTTCGGGATGTATGTCGAGCTCGAAAATACCGCGGAGGGCATGGTTCATGTAAGCTCCCTTGACGGCTTCTATGTTTATGATGAAGAAAACTATGAGCTTAAGTGCGAGGAAAAGAAGAAGCGCTATGTGCTGGGGATGAATGTGAAGGTCAGGGTTGATTCGGTAGATATGAAGAACAGGAACATCGATTTTGTGATGGCTTAGAAGAAA
>JAIKXO010000201.1 GCA_024684065.1 Lachnospiraceae bacterium | reverse complement strand
TGTATAAATCCGAAGTACCATAAAACAAGATTTAAACTTGTATGTGAAAATGAATGCGATTTTGCAAGGCAGAACCATGAATTTGCGGTTAAAAAGAAAAACACATACATGATAATACCCTGATAATCAATTTTCCCTTTTTGAAAATCATATACAAATGATGTTGGGGTCAATTAAGAGGTTATGACCTCAGTCCCCTTCCTTAGTACCTTGAAAATTTCACATATTTTTCAGAAAACTGACAATTGCTGTCAAAAGATGGACAACCATAGCAGCGCATGTTGCTCTGCACCCTATTTTCAGACTAATAACGGATTTTGGGCATAGTTCCCCGTTCCTCTATGGTAGGTAAGCAATTTCCTAACATTTAGTGCGGCAACCTTACAGCCAAAGAAGAACCCTGTTCTGGAAAGCCCTCGTACCGGCATCCGATCGGTATGATAGACATGGCGAAGGATTGAGGGTACTGTTTCAATTCCGTTCCGGATTCTGGCAAGCAGTTTGAACTGCTCCGTACCTTGCATTCGCTTTGCCCTTGCCCGGTTCTGGGCGTTGCTGGATATTGTCAGGGAACAAACTTTCTTGTGCACTTTTACATGGCAATCGTCTTTATGTGGACAGTTGAGGCAGACATCACGCGGGAACGAAACGTACAGATGATTGCTTCCCTTAGAACAGCTTTTGGGAGCATGGCCAGCCGGACATTTTAATACCCGGGTGCCTTCCTCATTCAATTCAAAGTCAGCATAGATATCCGGAGCCTCTGCACCGCTAATAGCTGTGGTGACAAGCGTTACGTTGTTCTCACGGGCAAGGCCTTCATTTTCTTTTCCGCAATAAGCTCCATCGGCCACTATCGTTGATGGTTCTTCTGAGATTCCGTTACGGTTTATGCTGTCTTTGAAAAATCTGCTGTCATGATAATTGTTCTGCTCAACCTGATAGTCAGTTACAATGGAACCATTTGATCCTACTGATTCCTCAAGGTTCGCGGCATAACCGCGATAGTCCTTTCCGGCCTTAGTCCGGAAAGTTGCATCAGGGTCGGATGGATTCTGCATCATGGAGGAAGCCATCCCGCCGTCCTTCTTTTCCCGGAGCCGGCGGCCGCCCTCATCAACAATTGTCTGTTCGGAAAGACACCGGACAAGAAGCTGGTATTCTGTTGTGTCATCAAAGTCGTGCCCGCAGTTTTTTAACAGTTTGTCAGCATCGTCAAGGATGGCTTTTAACCGGTCAATTGTTTCCTCGCTGTTGCTATAGTAGAAAATCTGGTTGTAATCATTTGGGTTATAGTAATGCTCAAGGCCAACGATCAGATCATCTCTTCCATGTTTGTGAAGATAGATCACGACTTTTGCAACACATGTATAGAGCAATTCAACGCGGCTGAGATTTCGGATGTTTGCCTCGATCATCATGGAATCCATGCGGCGGATCCTCGGAGTGATCCCCATCATCTTCGCAATCTTTTTACTAAGGTCCGCCACACAGTCATGGAAGAGATCTACGTTATGCAGGGTTTCGTAGTCATAACATCTCTTTCGAAACCGGGACAGTGATTTATCGCTGAGTGGCTGTTCATCAAAGCTGGTGGTGTGCAAGGCATACTGGTATCGCGGATCAAGCATCAGGTTTTCAACTACCTCATCATCTGAGATTTGGAACATTTCTTTGATGATCATTGCACCAACGATCACATTGACCGGAGTATTGGATCTGCATTGGGCCCGGTCAGAATAAAGTACCCGAAATCTTTCTTCGTCGATCGCGGGAAAAACCTCTTCGGAAAAAACTTTTGCCCATGAGTTTTCGAGCGCTTTTCTTTCCCGATTGGTAAGGTTATATATCGTATCCGAAAAAGAATACTGTTGTGAAGAATTCGTTCTGAAAGCCATTGTTTGAACCACCTTTCTGATTATAATTATATCAGAAATGGTTGTTTTTTGCTGAAATATGTGAAGTTTTCAAGGCGCTAAAGTGGGTCTATTTGACCCCAACATCATCATATATATCATAAATCGAAAGAAACATATCCGGGAAAGAGGCCCTGAAAAGGACATGTATGACGATAAAGCCGGGCTCAGGTGATATGAGGACGACTTTTACATAAGCGGAGCGGGTACAGTGATAATGGAGATCCGGGCTGTTGTTAGAAGAGTTAAGGGCACGGACCGGTGTTTTGAAAAACCTGAGATCCGCCCGGTTAACCGGTGAAGTGAAGACATGGGTAATGAGTGAGGATATGAGATATGCTCTTTAGGAAGAAGACAAAAACCGTAAAAAAGCTTGATTATGACAGGGATGCTAAAAAGCCTGTTCTTAAGTGCAGTATCTACAACGGCGAGCAGGTGGCGGGGCTTAAGGATTTAAAAACCGGTCATTTTGAAGAGATAATGCTTGTAAGGAACGGATATGACCTTGAGCAGTTCCGGGAGATGGTTGGAGAGGACGAGATCCCAAGGGAATACTGAAGTGTGATGAGCCGGGGATCCGGTTAGTTTTTTTGCGATAACGATAGAATAAGAAAACCGGAAAGGAGAAGCGGAAGAGATGAAGCTGTTTTTTATCCGGCATGGAGATCCGGACTATGCAAACGATTCACTGACCCCGAAGGGCTTTCGAGAAGCGGAGCTTTTAGCCGATTATTTGTATAGGACGCATTTTCATATTGACCACTGTTACATTTCACCCTTGGGCCGGGCAAAAGATACAGCGCGGCCTGCACTGGACAGGCTGCATATCAAAGCACTGGAAAAGGACTGGCTTATGGAGTTTCCGTGCCGTATTTGGAGACCCGACAGAGAAGATAAGAAAATGATCTGCTGGGACTGGCTGCCGGAAGACTGGTCAGGGGAGAATATCTTCTACAGCGCGGAACACTGGACGGAAAACAGACGTATGGAGGAGGGGGGAGTCGGTGAAGAGTATAAGAAGGTGACAGATTCCTTTGCCGGACTCTTAGAAAGTCATGGATATGTTAAGGAAGGAAGGGTATTTCGCGCGGAAAAAGCAAATAATGATTCCATCGTCTTTTTCTGTCACTTCGGTGTAACCTGCGTGATGCTCTCATATCTGCTGAATATTTCACCGATGGTGCTCTGGCACGGGTTTGTGGCTGCTCCGACATCCATAACCAAAGTTGTGACCGAGGAACGCAGAAAAGGGATCGCGTCCTTTCGTGTAGTGGAGTATGCGGATATCACACATTTGAAGGTAGCCGGCGAACCGCCGGCATCTGCAGCCAGATTCTGCGAATGCTTTGAAAATGAGTCAGAGAGGCACGATTAGGGCGGAAATGAAAAAAACAGAAATTTATCCTTGACAAATTATATTGCGCAAAATATAATATGACAAAAGACATAATTCCGAAAGGATATTGATAACGAACAGTAGCGTTTTTGCGGAAAGGCATTGTTTTAAGTGAGGTTTTATATGGGTACTTTGATAGAAACTGTTAAACAAAGAAAAAGTATACGTACATATGACGGTAATCCCGTCAGCAGTGAGCATAGGACAGCAATAGAAGAGTATGCGCGGAAAATCACGAATCCATTCGATTTTCCCGTGGAGTTTGTTTTCCTTGACGCAAAGGAGCACGGTCTGTCAAGCCCGGTTCTTTCAGGCGAGAGGCTGTATGTAGCCGGCAAGGTGGAGAAGAGACAATATGCGGACGTTGCTTTCGGTTATTCCTTCGAGAAACTTGTACTATATGCATGGACGCTGGGAATAGGCACTGTCTGGATCGGCGGGACGATGAAACGGGGACTTTTTGAAGAGACGGCAGGGTTAAAGGATGGAGAAATGATGCCCTGTGTCAGTCCGCTGGGCTATCCGGCTAAGAAAAAATCCCTGAAGGAGACAATGATGCGAAAGGGTATCGGCGCGGACTCACGTATTGCGGGCGAGAAGCTGTTTTTTGACGGGGCATGGGGACAGTCGTTGACACCTGCCGAAGATATGGCGGAAGTGCTTGAAATGGTGAGATGGGCGCCATCGGCGGTAAATAAGCAGCCCTGGAGGATCGTTGTAAAAGATGGGATATATCATTTTTATGAGAAAAAGGATAAGGGATTTACGAATGAAGCAACGGGTGACCTGCAGAAGATAGACGTAGGCATCGCTATATGTCATTTTGTGATGGGCCTCGAGGAGAAGGGAAAGCAGGCGGTTCTTAAGATAAACGATCCGGGAATTGAAATACCCGGTGACGTCGAGTATATTGCCGGCATAGAGATACAGTAAGCTCTATAAGGAGAGAGAAAAGCCGGAATCCGTACGGAAAAAGAAGTTATCGTGGTTGACGGATCCTGTTATAAATATATTTCTGTATTGATGTAATAATTTAAGCCGCAATGAGATTCAAAGCGGAGAACGGAGGAAATTATGGCAACACTGGTATGTTATTTCAGTGCTAAAGGCACTACGGCAAAGGTGGCAAAGGAATTTGCCGAAAAAAACGGAGCGGACGTATTTGAGATCGTTCCCAAAGAGCCCTACACAAAAGCGGATATCAACTATATTAACCCGATCGCGAGATGCAACCGGGAGCAGATGGGCGGCAAGGATGTCCCCGTATCGGGAAGGATAGAGAACTTTGACCGGTATGATACGGTTTATATCGGGTTCCCTATCTGGTACGGCCAGGCACCGAGAGTTATTCATACGTTCGGACAGGGATATGACTGGACAGGGAAGACTGTCCATGCATTTGCGACCTCCGGCGGCAGCGGGATCGGAAAGACCGCTGAAAAGCTTTCCCCGTCGTTAAAGGGTGCCGCAGCTGTCGATGCAAAGCTTGTGCATAGTGCGTCAGAACTGTAGAGGCTGCAAAACCGCCTCTTAACGGAGGGGGTTCCCGGCAGGGAAGCAACGTTTTATATATGATCAGAGCCTTAAAGGAGGGACAAAAATGAATGAGACATTAAAGGTACTGAAATCAAGAAGAAGCTGCAGGAATTTTAAATCCGACATGGTAAAGGAAGAAGAGCTTAAGGCCGTTATCGAAGCGGGAACCTATGCGGCTACCGGAATGGGTAAGCAGAGCCCGATTATCATAGCGGTAACGGATAAGGAACTGCGTGACAGGATCTCTGAAGAAAACAGAAAGATCGGCGGATGGCCGGAAGGATTTGATCCGTTCTATGGTGCGCCGGTTGTTCTGATCGTCCTTGCCAACAGGGAGGTTCCGACTTACGTATATGACGGATCGCTTGTTATGGGCAACCTTATGAATGCTGCCGAGAGCCTCGGCCTCGGAAGCATCTGGATCCACAGGGCAAAGGAAGAGTTCGAGTCGGATTTCGGAAAAGACATTCTTAAGAGGCTTGGTATCGAAGGGGATTACGAAGGTATAGGCCACTGCGCACTGGGTTACGCTAAAGAACCCGCGAAGGATGCGGCTCCGAGAAAAGAGAACTATGTGTACTGCATCTGAGTGAAACGGTGGAAATTTTTTATTGAAATACCGGCCCGGAAGAGGGAAACGGGGACGGTTCTTCGTTTCAGTCTGCGAAGGTGAAAATGAAACAAGACCGTTTGCTTAAATGAACAGGTCCTGTGGCTGTC
Source organism: Lachnospiraceae bacterium (assembly GCA_024684065.1). The sequence continues at coordinate 4,916 of JAIKXO010000201.1, read as the reverse complement.
TGTAAATACGGATAGCTGCAGGGCTTTTTTATATCCGGGACGAAGAAAGGGGCGGCTTCCCGCTTCATTATTAATTATATAGCGTGGGAGTGGAACGAGGAACCGTCCCCCGTTTCGCCCCGTTTCATTGTTTTATATGAGTGGATGTCGTATTATAATAGATAAGGGTGTGCCTTATATTAAGTTACAGAAATGAGAGCCGCTATGCGGAAAAATGTTTTGGGTGATGCCGGATGAGCGGCCCGTAACAAATGACGAGAGATGACCGATGAATATAAGCGGACAGATAAAACAAAGAACCAGCCTTAGTTACTTCTTTTTCTCATTGAGCCTGTTTTTTCTGGTAGGCTTTAATATCCTTTTGACCGTCGGGTTTGTGAACCGCTACAGCGGTTATCTGAACGACTACAAGGTCATCAACACCATAGTGGGTTCATATAATGATTCGAAGGCCGGATTCCTTTCATATTCCCGTTCCCATAATGAGGACGAGCTGCTTGAGTTTCAGAAAACGAACGCCCAGATATTCAGCGAGCTTGACAAGGCCGAGGACAGCATAAAGTCAAACCGGGACTGTATCATGATGTACAGGATCGTCTATCAGCTGTTAGAGCACAGGCAGCAGCTCATGCAGGAATTCATCAATTACGGACGGGTAAGCATAAGCGAGATAGATGAGCTGAATTTTCAGATAGAAAGAAATCTGAACCTCCTGACCACTTATTACATAGACTATGTAAGCGACAGGTTTTCGCAGTATTCCGCAAGGATAAAAAGGGTGCTTGTCTTCGGCAATATCATACTTTTACTCCTGACCCTGACAGCGTTTGTATTTAACAGGGCGATCTACAGGGATTTCCTCAGCACGAGACTTGAAAATGAAACGCAGAAGCGGCATCTGGCCGAGGCAAGGATGCACGAGCTTCAGATGCAGATGAATCCGCATTTTCTGTTTAATACCCTGAGCCTTATTATCAGAAATATACAGATAGGAGAGGGCGATACCGCGATAGAGCTTGTCAGGTCTACCTCAAGGCTCTTAAGGGAGTCGATAAAGGTGGAAAATGAGGCTATCACGATAGATAAGGAGCTGGATCTTCTGGAGAAATATCTTTTTATCCAGAAGATACATTTAAAGGGCAGGGTCAGCATAAAGTTAGATGTCAGGAAGTCCTATATGGATGAGGAGGTAAAGATCCCGCCCCTTATCATTCAGCCGCTGGTCGAGAATGCCATACAGCACGGCCTGAAAGACACGATCTCAGGCGGTCAGGTCAGTGTTCTGGTGGAAGAGAAGGCTGATATGATCCAGGTGGTGGTCAGTGACAACGGCAGCGGGATGCCGGAGGAAGTTGTGGATAATGTATTAAACCATGTGCAGATGGAGAGGATAGGCCTTGGCAATGTGTATGAAAGGCTTTGTCTTTATTACCACAGGGAAGACTGCATGGATATAGCAAGCAGTCCCGGGGGCACAGTAATCACGCTTTATCTTTATAAAGAGGTCTGATCGCGATGATAAGGGTTATTATAGCTGATGATGAAGAATACGAGAGAGATTACCTGGAAAGGACTCTTTCCAAAGAGTATGAGGGAGTTCTTGAGGTGGTTTATGCGGCGGCGGACGGAGCGGACGCTCTTGAGAAAGCAAAGGAGCTCAAGCCTGATATATGCCTTTTTGACATCCGGATGCCAAGGCTTGACGGACTGGAGGTCACCGCCCAGCTGGCTGAGGCCTTTCCTGACATACAGGTGGTAATAGTATCGGCCTATGACGACTTCTCATATGCCAGGGAGGCTATGAAGCTCGGGGTTAAAGATTTTCTCGTAAAACCATACCTTGATAAAGAGCTGATTCAGACCATGGACAAGATAATTGCCACTATCGGCGGGTTTCGGAAGAAGGCTCCGTCTGACAGGATAGTGGATACGGTCACCGGAGACATAGACAGGGATATAGTCTGGAAGCTGGCGCTTACACAGAGCGAGGAATCTGATATTACAAAAGAGCTGTCTCTTTGGGGGATCGAAACAGCCAGTTATAAATGTATTGTTTTTTACTATGATGGGTTAAAGACCATTGGTGAAAAGGGCTGCGATATCGTAAAAGGGATTTTCCGCATAAACGGCACCCGGACTCTGGTAAGCAGGCTCTTTGATCTTATGGTGGTGTATGTGTTCTCTGAGGATGAAGATTCATTTATCGAGCTTAATCAGTGTATAAACAAGACCAGAAATTATATGAAGGAATCAGGCGACCGGGTCGTTTTCTGCGGGGTCAGCGGCATATATGAAAGCAAAGACACGGCTAAGGGCTTTGAGGAAGCCTCGGGCTTTATAGGCAGCTACGCTGACCGGACCGTGCAGAACGGACTTAACGAGGTCATCTCACGGATACGGGATATACTTACATATATGGACAGGTCAGGCTTTGCCTTTGCCGGCAGAAACAGGGAGCAGGCTCTTTTATGGCTTTTAAAGATCAGAGAAAGCCTTATGGCGGATTATTCCGGAAAAGACCTTTCAGACTGCTATTTACAGCAGCTTATGGTGATATTAAGAGGCCTTAACAGAAAGCTGGGGATCAGGGTCACCAATGAGGACATATACTGGCTGACCGGACTTTTCGAGGCAGACGGTCATGACCTTACGGATATTACCGAGCGGATAGTGGATGAACTGATCGAAAGATCGCCGGATATCCAGGTCAATCACAATGCTGTTGTCGTTCGCAGAGCCAAAGAATTCATAAAAGATCACTATAATGAACACATAAACCTCCAGATCGTAGCGGACGCGATAAACATAAGCCCCGGGCATCTCAGCAAGAGCTTTAAGAGCACCGAAAAAAACGGATTCTCTGAGTATCTTACAAATGTCAGGCTCGAAAAGGCCAAGGAGCTTTTGAAAAGAGGGGATAAGAGCATACAGGAGATTGCCTATGAGGTGGGCTTTTCCGATGCCAATTATTTTGGGAAATGCTTTAAAAAGAATGAGGGCATCACCCCGAAAGAGTATTGCTCCATGCTGATCCTTGACAAGGGAAGGGCTTTATCAGAGTGAATGAAAAAGCAACCAGATTTTACTCTTTTTAATCTTTTATTACCTTTATGAACCATAGAAAGCCATATACAATTTATATGTAACAAAATTATCTATCTATCATGGAGGTAATGATATATGAAAAGGAAAAATATCGGTGTTGTTGCAATGGCTTTATCCTTGCTTTTAAGCGCCTGTGTTCCGGCAGGCACAGGTACGGCAGGTGCGGGCGCTGCCGCTCCCGCCGCGGATGACAAAGCTTCTGAGGGAGGGGATTACACCATTAAAATGTCAACCCAGTTAAGCGAAGGATCCGCATTTGTTGACGGTTTCTATGCATGGGCGGATGCGGTCAAGGAAAAGACCGACGGACATGTTACGATCGAGGTTTATCCTTCCGCGGCTCTCGGAAGCGATGAGGACGTTATAGAGCAGGCTCTTCAGGGAGCGAATGTTGCGGTTCTTACCGACTGCGGCAGAATGGGAAATTATGTTAAGGATATGGGTATCCTGAACGCGGCTTACTTCGCGGATAACTATGAAGAGATGCAGAAGTTCATGGCTACGGATACATTTAAGGGATGGACCGATGAGCTTGAATCACAGCATGGGATCAAGATCCTCGACTTTGGATGGTGCGACGGCTTCAGGCACTTCCTTACCAACAAACCTATATATTCACCGGATGACCTTAAGGGCGTTCTTATACGTACACCCGGTGCCGACGTCTGGAGCAAATCCATCGAGTCCTTAGGCGCGACTCCTGTTTCCACAGTAGGATGGGCGGATGTATACAATGCGGTTCAGACCAAGACCATAGACGGTGCAGAGGGACAGACTTCGGCTTCCTATCCGGCGGCTCTCTATGAAGTTCTCGATTACATGGATCAGACCGGCCATATCCTTCTTATGAACGGTATCATCGTCGGCGAGAAGTTCTGGGAGACGATCCCCGAGGATTACCAGAAGATCATTATCGAAGAGTGTGCAAAAGCCGGTGAGAATGCGTCGAAGGTCGTAGCCGATAACGCAGCTTCTAACGAAGAAAAGATGGCCGAAGCGGGCATGACGATCATTCCTCCCGAGGATATCGATATCGCGGCATTTAAGGCTGCTTCCGAGAAAGCATACGAAGAACTTGGGTTTACCGAGTTAAGGACCAAACTTTATGAGGAGATCGGCAAGGAGTGATTCTTAAGGGAATGATTCATAAAGAAATGTTTCTTAAAGGAGTGATTCCCAAAGAGGTAATTCGATGAGTAAAATTTATGGCTATTTTGTAAAAGCTGAAGAGTTTCTTGCCTGTCTGATGCTTGCCGGAATAGTCGGTCTGATGTTTTTGTCGGCGGTCCTGCGAAAAGCAGGACTGCCGCTTAACTGGGCCGGCGATACATCGCTGCTTCTTTTTACCTGGGCCTGCTTCTTCGGAGCGGATCTGGCGATCAGGGAGAAGAGCATGGTGAATGTGGACATGCTTCTGACCAAATTTCCGGTAAAGGTGCAGAAGGGGATAAGGATCGCATGCCAGATAGCGACAATGGCTCTTCTGTTTTCTTTTATATATTTCGGTATTCCGCTTTGCATCGAATCAGTAGAGCGGAAATTTTCCAATATGAATCTCAGCTATTCATGGGCAAGCGCCAGCGTCCCTGCCGGCAGCTTCCTTTTACTGATCACTTCCGGCATAAACCTCGTAAAGATGTTTAAGTCGGAGGATGGTACATATGGAAAACAGGGAGGTAATGACGTATGCTGATAGTTATTATTACCTTTCTTTTATTATTGGTGATCGGAATGCCTGTGGCATTTGCCATCGGTATTGCCGGAGTCTTGTTTTTTATCATGAATCCAAGCGTCCCGTACAGTATCGCGGT
>JAIKXO010000125.1 GCA_024684065.1 Lachnospiraceae bacterium | reverse complement strand
TATAAAAAGATTAACACAAGATATGTAATGTGTCAAATTAATTTATAAAGCAATAAAACCGAATCATATATATTGAAATAACAACCGGAAAAATATATAATTATAAGAAAAAAGAAATTGGAATGGATGATATCACAAGATTTTTTAAATAGGAGGAAAAATGTCAAAACTACCAGAATTAGACTATGAATTTGATCCGCAACGATTCGTCAAATTGCTTCTTGAGGCGAAAGGCCGTCGTACACAGGCAGAGTATGCTTCCCAAAGCGGGATATCAACGGCGCACTTAAATAAAATTATGAACGGCTCCTTCGTAAAACCGCCGACTCCGGCGACAATAAAAAAACTGTCCCTATGTGCCGATGATAGGGTAAGTTACGAAGATTTGCTTCGTGCTGCTGGATATGATCCGGCGAAATACATAACGAATGGTGATAATTATTATCTACTAAAGAAGGCAGCGATAGGGGAGATCACTTCCTGTCTCGCTGGTTTAAAACTGGAAGATGATGATTTGGAAATCAAATTTATCAAAAATAAATTGGATTTTTATGATTTGGGAATCACAATAAGTGATGAAGGCGGTGGTTCCGTGCTGATGGATTGGTTATTTGACGTTTGCAACGAAGATTCCGATATGGATGTCACCGAGTATATACATAGAAGAATTTACACCTATTTACAATCAAATATAAATGAGATTACCAAAGTGAGTATAGTAACATTTAACAGGGATATGCTGGACTCTGCGATGAAGTATCCGCGATTCCATTTGTCCTTTTGCATCTCTGTTATTTTAATTGATAAAAATACGATGAAAATTGAAGAAGAAACATATTTGCGGACAGATTCTGATTATAGGGGTTTTTTTGAAATCAAATTAGTTTAATGACGCAGCATGGATTCTTCAGGTCATGAATGACGGCCGTCTTTTACCAGGAGGTTCCATGCTGCTTTTCTCTGCCGCTTGAGTACTCTGTGAAAAAGGAAACTCGCACCGGCGATAGGAATCCCGGAGGATCCGGTCACCGGAAATGCGAACGGGCCGTTGGGAGCATATCTGGTACATTTTGAGATTTGCAGGCAGTTGGAGAAGGATAATGAGCTGTGCTTTACCATAAGGCAGGGAGAAGCGATAAAGCGCGACGGTGGAATGAAAGTTCAGGTGGAGATCAGGGATCATAAGCCTTGTGCAGATAAAGATAACAGAACAGGCTGTGGTGGCATTCCGGACGGAGATTAAGATATGAAGAAAAGAGTATCAGTGTGCCTGATCTTTGCATTTTCCATTACGGTATTGATGTCCTGTGGGAAAGCCGGCAATGAAAACGGAATAAAGGGGGAAAACGTGGGATATCTGAAGGAGTTTGAATACAGCCCGGGATACAGCGATATGCGCGGGGCCTGTCATTATGAAAGCCTTCGTAAGAATGATAAAGGCGAATGGGTTATTATCAGTCGCGACCGTGAAGATATAGCAAATCCAACGATCGTTACAACATATGCTGTTTCCACAGAGTCATTATCGGAGTTTGAGGCTTTCCTGACAGAAAAAGCCGTTATTTCACTGGCAGACCGAAAAGAAAGCAATGATTTCGCAACAGATTACAGTCCCTGGAGTTTCAGCATAATATATGACAAGTCTTCTGGCGGAGGAAACAAGCGGGAAACATACAGGATCGAAGAATACAAAAAGTATTCTGATGCGGATTATAAACTGATCGAGGAAATAAAACAGGAGTTTAAGGCTTTAAGAGGGAAAAAGATCTCGGAAACAGTGGATTCAGAATGAAGGGTCAGGGAGCAGAAAGTGGAATTACGTAAAATAAACCTGCAGGATGCCTACGCCCAGTGGGAATATACAACAGCTTTGCCTGCGGATGAAAATGGTTTAACAAATCCGTATACAGGTATATCCTTTGACGAATACATTGAAAAAGCGCTCCCGACATTGATCTCATATGAACACCCTGTAGATATGCCGGATTGGTTTGTTCCGGAAACATATTATTATTTGTGGGAGGGGGATTGTCTGGTCGGTGAATTTAGAATAAGGCACCATCTGACAGAAGCTTTGAAAAAGGGTGCCGGGCATATTGGCTACAGTATTCGAAAAGATAAACGTGGAAAAGGCTATGGAACAACAGGATTGAAGCTTACAATTCAGATCGCAAAGGACATTGTTCCGGAAGAAGAAATA
>JAIKXO010000203.1 GCA_024684065.1 Lachnospiraceae bacterium | reverse complement strand
AGACAACAGCTTGCAAAGTCATCGGTTAAGAAGTATCAGGCTATGCAGAATGCGGTCTGTTCGGATAACCGGGCAAGAGGTATGTTTCAGTTCTATGGTGCCAACCGAACGGGTCGATTTGCGGGGAGAATCGTTCAGCTACAGAATTTACCGCAGAATCATATGGAAGACCTTGCAGAGGCTCGTTCCCTTGTCAGAAGCGGTGATACCGATGCCCTTGAGATTCTTTATGATGATATACCCGATACGTTATCTCAGCTGATCAGAACGGCTTTCATTCCTGAAGAGGGTAAGCAGTTCATTGTAGCTGACTTTTCTGCGATAGAGGCAAGAGTGATTGCCTGGTTTGCGGGAGAAGGATGGCGTATTAAGGCATTCGGTGACGGAGAGGATATCTACTGTGCTTCTGCTTCAAAGATGTTCGGTGTACCGGTTGAGAAGCATGGAGTGAACGGACATCTCAGGCAGAAGGGAAAGATTGCAGAACTTGCTCTCGGGTATGGCGGCTCTGTGGGTGCTCTTAAGTCTATGGGTGCCCTTGAAATGGGGCTTTCAGAAGATGAACTGCCCGAACTGGTATCTGCATGGAGACAGGCCAATCCCAATATCGTCAGATTCTGGTGGGATATCGATAATGCCGTGAAGAAAGCTATTAAGACAAGACAGGTTCAAAACACCTATGGCTTGGTCATAAGCTACAGAAGCGGAATGCTCTTTATACGGCTTCCATCAGGAAGGGAACTTGCTTATGTGAAGCCTCGGATTGGTGAGAATAAGTTCGGCGGGGAGTCTGTCACTTATGAGGGTGTCGGCGGTACAAAGAAGTGGGAACGGCTTGAGAGCTATGGCCCCAAGTTCGTTGAGAATATCGTCCAGGCTACGAGCAGAGATATCCTCATGAACTCAATCCGGATACTTAGGGATTGTCGCATAGTGGCTCATATCCATGATGAAGTGGTCATAGAGGCTGATACGGATATGAAACTTGAAGATATATGTGAGAAAATGGCCACTTTACCGGTATGGGCGGAAGGATTATTGCTCAGAGCGGACGGATATACATGTGATTTTTATAAAAAGGACTAAAATCGTAAGATTCTGCCTCCTGTCAGGGCTACCTGGTAGGAGGTGGTTTTTTATGACTACATTTACCAAGAATGGTGTTCAGATCACGATGCCTCCCATGGATAAGACCGCCAAGCTGAATATGGAAAGGGCAGCGGAGTTCATGGCACGAATGCTTCAGAAGTATGGGCCGGAGATTCGAGCAGAGATAGAGGCCAAAGAAGCAAAAAAAGGCAACCAAAAGGACAATTAATTAATGAAGAGATCCGGCAACGGCAAAAGTGTGTCCGCTGGCGGATTTTTTCTTATGAAATGGCTAAAAACGGCTAAATAGCGCTGACTTTCTCGGTGTTTCACGACATTATGAGGATGAAAAGAGGACTGTATTTTAGTGGGCAACAATTATGAAAGGAGGATGATTACCATTAAGAGTTGTTACATATATACGAGAGTCTCAACTGAGGCACAGGTTGATGGTTATAGCTTGGAGGCTCAGATGCAGGCACTACGAGAATATGCAGAATACCGAGAACTGAAGATAGCAGGTGAATACTGTGATGCGGGTATTTCAGGAACTACTATCAAGGGAAGACCAGCGTTCAGGCAGATGATGGCGGATGTGGCTTCACAGAAAGATGATATTTCCTTTGTTCTTGTGTTCAAATTGTCACGATTCGGAAGAAATGCCGCTGACATTATGAGATCACTTCAAATTCTTACTGATTATGATATCAATCTGGTCAGTGTAAGGGAGTCAATTGACTCTTCAACGGCAGGAGGAAGGTTGACCCTTGCAATCCTATCGGCGGTTGCTGAGATGGAGCACGAAAATATCACAGTTCAGTTCATGGCAGGGCGAGTACAGAAGATTAAAAACGGAGGCTGGACTGGAGGAACAGTTCCATATGGATATAGGGTTAAAGAACACAAACTCTGTATAGAAGAATATGAAGCAGAGGTGGTTCGAAAAATGTTTGAACTTTATGACCAAGAGGGCAGTACGGCAACCTCTGTGGCGGTAGCATTAAATAAGTCTTCTTATGTGAAATCTAATGGTAAGCCATTTACCTATGAGTTTGTATCCGGGGTATTAGATAATCCCATCTATTATGGAAGGATTTGCTACTTCAGGAGAACTAACAGGAAGGATCATAACGGAAATATTATAAAGCAAGATCCTAATGCGCTTATATCGGTTGAGGGAAAGCACGAAGCTATTATTACAGAAAATCTTTGGAATAGAGTGCATGAGAAGCGGCTTCAGATGGCCGAAAGATATAAGAAGTCGGCAGAGGTTGTAAATACTCATATTCTTTCGGGAATAGTAATGTGCCCCATATGTGGAAGGCCTCTTACCGGTCAGGAAAGCAAGTCTAAGAACTATTATACCGGTGGTTGGTACAAATCAATTTATTATTACAACTGTCGATATAGCGGAAGACAACATGGTAAGGTATGTGCCTTTGACAAGCTTCTCAATGAAGAGATTATTGATGGTCTTGTATTCAGGATAATAGGAAAACTTCGGTTTTATGATGAATTCAAGGAGGCATTTGAAAAGGCTACCAATGAGCGCGATACGGTAGAAACACTTGAGGATAAACTTGTAAATCTTCGTACTGAGCTTAGAAATGCTGAGTTTGGCAAGTATAAGATAGGAGAACAACTGGACGGCCTTAATCCTTTGAAAGTCGGCTATGACAAGAAGTATCAGAAGCTATCTGACAAACTTGATGAGATCTATGACCGCATAGACGATATTGAAGAAGAAATCATAGTAACTAAGAAACGAATCGAATCATCTGAAAAGAAGAGGGAAACTGATATACAGGTAACGACGTTTATAGATAATGTGAACCTTCTTCTTGAAAAGATGACTCCAGAGGAAAAGAAAGAACTGTGCCAATCTTTCATAGAGAGGATTGACCTATTTCCGCAAGATCGCAAGGACGGAAAAATAATAAAGAGTATTTCGTTTAAGTTTCCGATTGCTTTTGAAGGGGAAGAATTAAGCGTTTCGAATAAAGAAGATGGTTTTTTCTTCACATTAGATTGTTCGAAAATCGATATCGAGTTATCGGAGAAGGGCAATATCGTGATGCGGAAACAAGCAGATGGTAGCAGGAAGGTCATCGTCCGTAAAGGCACATATGTGGCAATCAAGGCATATGTGATGGAACACTATAAAACGAAGGTATCCTCGTTATACATCGGCCAGATTAAGAGAAAGTACGGGATGGATATGAGACTTCATTACAACTTAGCGGCAGATCCAAGCAAGCATGTTCCGCAATGTCCGGTTGAAAAAGAAAAGATGATACTTGAAGCATTAAAGCATTTCGATATGGTTGATGAAAATGCTGAATACAGGGAAGGAGAATGATTATGACAAGCAAGAAGAACAAGAAGCCTAAGTGCTACCTTTATATTCGTGTTTCTACAGAGATGCAGGTTGAGGGGTATAGTATAGAGGCGCAAAGAGAAAGACTGACAAGATTTGCAGATTATCAGGGAATGGAGATAGTTCATGAGTACTGTGATGCAGGAAAATCGGGAAAGAGTATAGTCGGGAGACCTGAGTTTTCTCGGATGCTTCAGGATGTTTCAAATGAAAAGGATGGAGTGGAGTTCATTCTGGTTTTCAAGCTTTCTCGATTCGGAAGAAATGCAGCAGACGTACTGAATTCCCTTCAGCATATACAGGATTATGGAGTTAACCTTATTTGCGTTGAGGATGGTATAGACTCTTCTAAAGAATCCGGTAAACTTACCATTACAGTCTTATCAGCCGTAGCTGAAATTGAAAGAGAAAATATCCTTGTCCAAACGATGGAGGGGCGGAAGCAGAAGGCAAGAGAAGGAAAATGGAATGGTGGAAGGGCTCCTTTTGGATATAAGGTTGATAAAGAGAATGAGACACTTATTGTTGATCCCGATGAGGCAGAAATCGTAAAGATAGTATATGAGAAATTCGCATTTACGACTATGGGTATTGATGCTATAGCGGAGTATCTTAATAATCATGGCTATGTTAAGAACCGAAGCCGAGATTATGAACTTAACTATTTTACAAAAGGGATAATTAAGCATATTCTGGATAATCCGGTGTACCTTGGCAAAATTGTTTATGGTAGAACAATAACTGAAAAGGTTAAGGGAACCCGCGACCAGTATCATAGGATATCAAATGCTGATTGTCTTATTTTTGAAGGAAAGCATGAAAGTATTATTGATGAAGAATTGTGGTTAACAGTGAGGGCAAAACGGCAAGAGACTGGAATTGCTTGGCAGAAGACATATAGTTTAGATCACGAACATCTTCTTTCGGGTCTTGTAAAGTGTCCTGTTTGCGGAACAGGCATGTGTGGTATGGTACACCGGTACAGGAAGAGAAAAACTAATGAATATAGAGACAAATTCTATTACAGATGCAAACAGAGAAAACGCTTACCAAATGGTGAGAAGTGTAATTTTGGTCAAACCATTAGTCAAGAGACCCTGAATGCTCAAGTAGAAAGTGTTGTCCTTGATATGGTTAGGGATGACAAGTTCCGTGAATTTGTTATGTCTAAGATGGAGGAGAAAGTCGATACAAGCAATCTTCAGATAGAGAGAGATAATTTGCGAGAACAGTTACGTCAGGCTGAGGCTTCCAAAAGGAAGCTTATGGAGCAGATTGAGAAACTTGATGTTAATGACAGACATTATAATCGTAAGTACCAGGATATGCAGGATAGACTGGATATCTTCTATGATAAAATCGATGAGCTTGAAGAAGCAATCATAGAAGTGAATAAAAAGATTAATTGCGCAAATGATGAGCAATTTACAACAGAGAGTCTCTGTAAAGCATTGCTTAATTTTGATATAATGTATGACAAGATGTCTGATGCTGATAAGAAGCAGTTCTTCCAGAGTTTTATCAAGACTATTGAGATTGATGCCGACTCTGCGTCTGAGGATAGATTATTGAAGCATATACTATTCAAGTTTCCTGTTAGCATAGACGTAGACGAGGGTGAAAAATTGTTGCCCAAAGAAAACGACGTCGAGGCATGCTGCCTGTTAACGAAGACGAGCTGAGCGACGTCTGAGTTTACAGCAGCAGCCGTTCCGGCGAGCGAAGCGAGAGCGGAACTTCCTTATTCCTTGAACAACAAATTTGCCAAGGTCAACTGTCGATATCTTTACGCCATCTAAGTGAAGGGATCAGCTTGCAGAACGTATCGTAATGTGTTATTGCGTATATATACATACATACATACATACGCAGGAAGGAGGCCTACATGAAAGATTTTACAAGACTTGACGGTCTGCTTAAGACCTTTGTGGAGCAGGGGACCAACCCCGGCTGCGCTGTTGCGGTGATGCAGGGGGATGAGCTGATCTATCACGGTGAGACCGGATACGCGGACATCGAAGCAGGCAAAAAGGTGGATGTTCACAGCATGTTCAGCCAGGCTTCCACGACAAAACTCTTCACCTACGCAATACTCGGGATGATCTTTGAAGAGGGAAAGTTCTTATTCAGTGATCCCCTCTACTATTATCTCCCGGAGTGGAAGGATACACGGAAATACATAAAAAAACCCAACGGTGAGATCGATACGGCGCCCCTTGACAAGCCCATCACCATCCGCGATGCCGTTGCCATGATGTGCGGGCTTCCCTACTGTATGATGCCGGCGATCAATCCGACCACCCCTACGCTGGCCGCCATGAGTAAGCAGATGGAAGAACTGCTGAAGAAAGGGCCTTCTACCATTCAGGAAGAAGTACATGCCATGTCGGAGGTGCCGGTAATGTTTGAACCCGGTTCCCACTGGCTTTACGGATTCGGTTCCGAGATCACAGGTGTCCTGGTGGAGACTTTTGAAGAAAAGCCGTTAAGGGAAGTGTTTAAGGACAGGCTCATCGATCCTCTTGGGCTTGAGGATGCGGATACCTTCGTGCGTCCCGGAAACAGGGACAGGATCGTGAAAAACTATGCAAAGAAGGGCCCCGGACAGTTCGAGCCCACGAAGTATTTTCTTTCTGCGGAACCCGACAGTGTTCCGGCAGGCGCCCGGCCGAATCTTCTGATCAGCGCCCGTGATTTCGCAGTGTTTATGCAGATGCTGGCCAACGGGGGTACGTATAAGGGAAAGAAGTTTCTGGGAAGCGGCACGGTCGCCATGCTTCACGAAAACCAGCTGGGCCCGGTCCAGCTTGCGGATTTTGAAAATGATTATCTGGCCGGTTACGGATACGGGCTTGGTTTCCGCACCCTTATGACGCAGAAGTACGGTCACAACGGTCATATTGGAAACTTCGGCTGGACCGGCGGCACCGGCATCTGGGTGGAGGCGGATCCTGTAGATAAGTTTTCGGTGGCATACATGCACAACATGGCGCCTAACGAAGAACTTTACCATCATCACAGGGTTCGCGCGGTGGTCAACGGAATAATGCTGTAAATAACAGGTTTAACGGGGAAGAGACGGGATGTATTACTTTAATGAGTATCTGGAAAGATCGGCTTATGTCGATTACGATGATCCGGCTGTCCGGGAACTGGCAGAGCGCTTAAAAGCCGAAACGGACGGAGAGACAGCGCTGATCGAAAAGGCTTATCTTTTTGTCAGGGATGAGATACGGCATTCCTGGGATGCGCAGGACAGACGGGTGACGGTATCTGCGGGGGATGTGCTCCGGGAAGGCGTGGGGATCTGCTGGGGAAAAGCAAATCTTCTGGCGGCGCTCCTCAGGGCAAACGGGATTCCCGCGGGATTCAGTTATCAGCGTCTGACCCTGGGAGATACCCCGGAAAGCGGATACTGTATCCAAGCATTGACCACGGTTTATATTCCGGGCTTAAACAAATGGATACGCCTTGATGCCAGGGGAAATAAGCCCGGCGTCGATGCGGAGTTTTCCCTGGAAGAAGAAAAACTTGCCTTTGCCATCCGGTCGGAAGGAGAAGAAGATTACCATGACAATCATTCCTATCCGGATAAGGGGCTGATGAAAGTCCTGAAAGAGAGTACGGATGCGCTGGATATGTGTCTGCATCATCTGCCGGACCGGCTGTCATACAGTGTGGATTTTAAGGTCGCCACGAAAGACGATATGGAGCTGCTGATGAGCAGCCGCCTGGAAATGCTTAAGGTGGTCAATGATCTGGAGTATTCGTATCAATTCAGTGATGATCTGGTCAGAAACAGCCGGGAGTATTTTGAAAAGGGTGATCAGACCACGGTCCTGGCAATGGACGGAAAGCGGGTCATCGGTTGCGCCACCATATGCTATATATCCATGATGCCTACGTTTTCGCATCCCGGGGGGAAACGCGCCCATCTTATGAATGTATATACGATGGGAGAGTGGCAGCGGCAGGGGATCGGAAAGAAAATGGTATCCCTGCTGATCGAAGAGGCCCGGGAACGCGGGGTTACGGAGATCAGCCTGGACGCGACGGAAAAGGGGCGGCTGCTCTATCATAAACTTGGCTTTAGGGATTCCGAAGAGTACATGGTGTTAAACCTTCCGTAAGTGCATAAGCTCTTGTTAATCCGCTTAAAACAGAGTATAATAGATGCGTGTTTCTGTTAAGCAGTTAAAGACTTAACTTTTTTGCGTGTTGGGCCGAAATATATATCGGAACCCTGTGCCCAGGTTTTGCCGGGGTCCGCAAAACGACCGTACTTATCAAATGGCTGAAAGAAAAAGACAAGAGGAACCTGATATGAAGAATACCCGGAATAAGAAAAAGGCTTTACACTTGTGGAACTGATCGTAGTGCTGGTGATACTCGCCATATTGGCGGCGATCCTTGTGCCGGCGCTGCTCGGCTGGATCGATAAGGCGGATCACGCCCAGGACATTGTGGATGCCCGGGCCCTTATGAATGCGGTGCAGGCGCAGATGACCGAGGAATACGGCCTCAGATGCAAAAGCTTCAGCGGTTTTGATGACAGTGCGAAAGAATATGATGACGTGTTCATGAAGCTTATACGATCGTATCCGCAGTATACTGGAGAGATAAAGACGAAAGTAAGCCTATCTTCTATGATTTTGTCAATAACAGCTGGGAAGAGGGTTCACGCTACAGTGTGAATCTGATAAAGAGAGGTACGAATGAGATCCAGGACGGGGAGCGTAAGGGCGATCCGGTGAGGGTATGTATCGCGGGCGGTAAATCAAATTACGCACGACATGATAGTTCGCTGAATACAAGAGTCAACAGGATCGTAAATATCAACAATATGATCCTGAAGGTCATGGAATATAAGAGCGGGATCAATTACAAAAAAGAGATCGAAACAGTAAAGATCCAGTGAGAAAGACCACGGAGAAAACCCCGGGGTTTTTTAAATTTTCGGAAAGGTATTACAGATGGAACATATTCCTGCTTTGATAAAGCAGTGCGGCCTGGGTACGGTCACGGGAGAGCTCCTGCCGGTATCCGGCGGTCTCATGCACAAAATGTATAAGGTACCGGCGAGCAGCGGCTGCTATGCGGTGAAATGCCTGAATCCGGAGATCATGAAGCGCCCGCAGGCCATGGAAAACTACAGGGAAGCGGAGCGCCTGGAGAGTATCCTTAAGGAGCATGGGCTGTCCGTAGTTGCCGCCCTGTCTTTTGACGGGAAAAAGATGATCGAACTGGACGGAGGCTATTATTATGTCTTTCCCTGGCTGGATGGGGAGATCGCCGATCCTGCCATGATCTCGGAGGAGCAGTGCCGTATCGCCGGCGGGATACTGGGACGTATCCACGCGATCGATAGCAGCAGCGCGGCGCCGGTAGAAGAAACGACGGATCCTGTCAATTTCGGGACGTATCTAAGGCTGGCAAAGGAGAAGAAAAGCCCTATAGCAGAGCTTCTGGGAGCGGAACGGCCGCTTCTTGAAAAGGCGCAGGAAGAGCTTTCGGAAGCAAGGGGAAAGCTTCCGGCCATAAGGGCCATCAGCAATGATGACATGGATCCCAAGAATATCATGTGGAATGAAGGAAAGGCCTATGTCATCGATCTGGAATGCCTGGGCTACTCCAATCCCGTTTCGTCCTGTCTGGATCTGGCTTTGCAGTGGGCAGGGACCGTAAACGGGAATTTCAGAAAAGAAAAACTGGCGGCTTTTTTCCAAGGCTACCTGAAAGCTTACGATAACGGCTTCCGGGCATATGATGAGCTCTTTGGGATCTCATATACCTGGATCGAATGGCTGGAATACAATCTTAAACGCGCCCTGGGCACAGAGGGCTCCGATGCCGGGGAGATCAGGCTCGGGGAGACAGAAACGGAAAATACGATAAAAAGGATAAAATACCTGGCATCGCTGGAAGAGGAGATCCGTTCGGTGCTCAAAGAACTCAGAATGGCCCGAAGCTGACGGGCCATATTTATTTTTGAGCATTCCGGGCCGGAATATGATATAATATACGGGCAGCATGGCGGCTTTTCAGAGGAGAATGGGCGCATGAACTTTGACGAGATCTTGAACAGTAAATATTCGGAACCGGCGGCGATCCTTTCCTGCAGGGAGGGAAATGTCCGTGTCCTTCGGATCAACGAGCGTTTTCTTCCGGAAATGTGGATGAACGTTTCCGAGGAGGATTATCTCAATGTACCGCCGGAAAAGAGGCTGGATGAAGAAAACCGGAAGCGTTTTCTGAAAGCCGTAAATAAATGTGTGGAAAGCGGGGAAGAGCAGACCGTAGAGACCTGGAGATCGGTCTTTTCCGATTGTTGCGGTTTTGACAAGGTCTGCTTAAGGAGCCGGCTGGTTCTGATCGAAAATACGCCGGAAGAAGCCCTGGTCTACGAAGGGATACGGAACATCTCCAATGAAAAAAGAGCCCAGGAAAACCTTGCGGATATCGAATACCGTTACAAGCAGGCCAGTGAGCAGATCAATATCTATAACTGGGAGTATACGATAGCGACAAAAGAGATGCGCCCCTGTTACCGCTGCATGCGGGATCTGGGACTGCCCGCGGTGGTGGAGAATTATCCGGAGCCTGCCATTGACGCAGGGATCTTTCCTCCGGACTATGCCGATATGTACCGCGATATGATGAGACAGATCGATGCCGGCGCCCAGGAGCTGGAAGCGGATATCCCGCTTACGGTGGGACGTGTGCCTTTCCGCGTCAAGTATACCACCAGTTTTGACGAAAACGGCAGGCCCGTTAAGGCCTTTGGTTCGGCGACCCTTATCTCCGAAACCGAGCTGGGGCATATTAAGCTGGATAACCAGATCATCGCGACCCTGGCGGAGGAATACCGCTGCATCTATCTTGTGGATTTTGTGAATGATACCGTGAAGATCGTCAAGCAGGATGATATCATGAACATTCCGGAAGGGGTGGACTGCCGGGAGCTTTTAGGCTTTGTGGCAGCGAAGCTTCAGGAGATCCCGGAAGAGGAAAGGGAACAGCTGGGCGATGTGAAGCGTCTGCGGACAGAGCTTTTCAAAGATGCGGAGAAGAGAGAGTTCGTTTATAAAGACGATGTGAGTGAACGCTGGATCAGGGTAGAATACCAGGTGATCGAAAGGGGAGCCCTTGGGATCGACCGTCTGCTGATCATGGTGTCCGTGATCGATGACCTGCGTGCCCAGAAGATGGACGCCGACCGCCTGATCGCTTCGCAGAAGCAGGAGCTGGAGGACCGGCAGCAGATGCTTTTATCGGCCGTGGAAGAGGCAAACCGTGCCAACCGGGCCAAGACGGAATTCTTCTCCAATATGTCCCATGATATCCGTACGCCGATGAATGCGATCCTTGGCTTTTCCAGGCTTGCCATCGACGAGATCGAGAACCGGGAGCAGGTAAAGGATTATCTCGGCAGGATCGATTCGGCCGGGGAACACCTCCTGAACCTGATCAACGATATCCTGGATATGAGCAGGATCGAAAGCGGAAAGCTGGAACTCGCGCCGGGGCCTGTATGTCTGAAAAAGCTCATGCAGGAGTGCGCGGATATGGTCCGGGTCAAGATGGATGAGAATAAGCTGGACTTCATCGTGGACGTGGACGGGATGGGGGAGGATATCGTAGAGTGCGACAAGCTGCGCTTTAACCAGATCATATTAAACCTCCTTTCCAACGCCTACAAATTTACCCCGGAAGGCGGGACCGTATCCCTGGCGGGAAAGATTGTAAAACGCAGCGATAAGATCACTTATGAGATCCGGGTCAAAGACAGCGGCATCGGGATGTCGGATGAATTCAAAGAGCATATCTGGGATGCCTACTCCCGTGAAAACACCCACACGGTCAATGAGACGCAGGGGACGGGACTCGGCATGATGATCGTGCGGAATATCGTGAATATGATGCGCGGAACCATAGACTTAAAGAGCCGGTCCGGCGAGGGCAGCGAGTTCATTATCGAGCTGCCCATGACGGTCGTAAGCAGCGCCCCTGCGGAAGGGACGCAGGAAAGGAATACGGAAGATGCAATGAAGCGTGATTACAGCGGTATCACCGTACTCGTTGTGGATGATACGCCCATGAACCTGAAACTGGCCGAACGCCTGCTTAGGAAATTCTCTTTCAGTGTAAGGATCACGGACAACGGGATCGATGCCGTACGGCAATTGAAGGAATCCGAGCCGGGCGAGATCGACCTCGTCCTGATGGACGTGATGATGCCGGTCATGGACGGTCTGGAAGCCACCAGGCGTATCCGGGCCCTGGAGAATCCGGGACTTGCATCCGTTCCGGTCATCGCCATGACCGCAAATGCCTTCGAGGCAGATGTAAAGAAAGCTTTGGATGCCGGTATGAATGCCCATATCCCGAAGCCCTTCACGATGGAGGAGATGCTTTCGGTGATCAGCCGTTTTGTGTGACCGATGAAGACCCGTTCCCATGAGATCGATATGTGCTCCGGCGCACTGATGCCGAAGCTTCTTCTGTTTTCGCTGCCGCTGATGCTCTCCGGCATCCTGCAGCTTTTTTTCAATGCGGCGGATATGGTGGTCATCGGACGATTCTCCGAGTCGGAGGAGATGGCGGAACTGGGGCTTGCGGCCATCGGCGCCACCTCTTCCCTGACCAACTTTTTCATCAATGTCATCATCGGTGTTTCCGTCGGGAGCAACGTCATGGTGGCCCGCTATTTCGGAGCCAAAAAGGACAGGGATGTGCACGACGCCGTACATACCTCCCTCATGCTCTGCATCATACTGGGCTTTGCCGTGGGGATCGCGGCGATCATCCTGTGCCGTCCGATCCTGATCCTCATGGGCACGCCGGAGGAGGTGCTTCCCCTGGCGACCCGCTATATCCGCATCTATTTCTGCGGACTTCCGGTCATCATGCTCTACAATTTCGGCAGCGCCATCCTGCGGGCGGTGGGGGATACCAGGCGGCCCCTCTTTTTCCTTACCGTCGCCGGCATCGTCA
>JAIKXO010000050.1 GCA_024684065.1 Lachnospiraceae bacterium | reverse complement strand
AATAAAAGAAGTTAAAGCCGTTACCGATTATAATGATGTTAAGACCATGGACAAAGAAGAAGCCGAAAAAGCCGGCCTTTACAATGTTATCGGCAAGGATATAGACGATTCCTATATGGAGGAGATAAAGAAGCAGATCATCCATCCCGAGGTCATTAAGGAAATGGCCGACGATATCAAGATCGTCTACACTCCTTTCCACGGAACCGGAAACATACCCGTAAGAAGAGTTCTTTCAGAGCTGGGCTTTAAGCAGGTTTATGTAGTTCCCGAGCAGGAACTTCCCGATCCGGATTTCACTACGCTTGAATATCCCAATCCCGAAGATCCCAAAGCTTTCACTCTGGCTTTAAAGCTTGCAAAGGAGAAAGATGCGGACATAGTGCTCGCAACGGATCCCGATGCGGACAGGCTCGGAATATATGCGAAGGATACGGCTACGGGAGAATATATTCCGTTCACCGGTAATATGTCCGGAATGCTTATTGGAGAGTATATCTTCAGCGAAAGGCAGGCAACCGGAACTCTTCCCGACAATCCTGCCCTTGTCACCACCATCGTGACCACCAACCTGACGAAACCCATAGCAGCGGCCTACGGAGCAAAGCTTATCGAAGTACTCACCGGCTTTAAATACATCGGGGAGCAGATCAAGCTCTTCGAACAGAATAATACCTATAATTATGTATTCGGACTCGAAGAGAGCTACGGATGCCTTGCGGGAACCCATGCCAGGGACAAGGATGCCGTCGTGGCGGTTATGTGCCTCTGCGAAGCGGCCGCGTTTTATAAGAAAAAAGGACTGACTCTTTGGGACCAGATGATCAATATCTACAAAAAATACGGATTCTATAAAGAAGGGATCCATACCCTGACCATGAAAGGCCTGGAAGGGGCCGCTGAAATAACCGCTATCATGGACAGGTTAAGGAATAATCCTCCCAAAGAATTTGCCGGCTTAAAGGTTCTTAAGTTCAGGGACTATGATACGAATGTTATCACTGATATGGAAAGCGGCGAAAAGACACAAACCGGTCTTCCGAAATCCAATGTGCTCTATTTTGAGCTTGAAAATGATTCCTGGTGCTGTGCAAGGCCTTCAGGAACAGAGCCCAAGATCAAATTCTATATGGGCATTAAGGGTGACAGCCTTGAAGACGCCGACAAGAAGCTTTCAGAGCTCAAGGAAGCCGTTATCGCGGCTGTATAGATCAAGCAGGCCGCTATAGAGCATCATTACCGGTAAGATCAGCTTCTGCGGCTTATCTTACCGGCAATGATTTATATCTGATAACATAAATCACTGCAGTTACGTTACGTATAGTAAGTAAATTTTTCAGGGAATGAATTAAAAGCATGGCCCCAAACATAAAGTGAACATACCTGATCCGTCCACTTTATGTTTGAGGCGGCAGTTAACCATATTCTCTGGCAGATACAGGATAATTTATAAGGGATAGTTTTTTCGGAGTTTGGTTATGACAACGATTTTGGGGAGAATCGGAACTGACTTAAAGCTTCAGCGTATCATATTGATCATTTCGGCTTTTCTTGCGGCCATATCATTGGCACAGGGCTGCAGAAATGCTTATCTCGTGAGCCAGGATTTCCAATGGGACGCTGCAAAGGCTCTTTCATTAAAGATAAATCCCTACGATGAATCCATAAATCCCAGCGGAGCACTTGAACCGTACGGTTTTGAAGAGTACTACCTTCAGATGGAAGCAAATCAGTTTCCCTCCCTGCTCCTGCTTCTTTTCCCCTATACACTGCTGCCTCCTCTTGCCGCAAGATATGCCTGGTTATTATCAAACCTCTTTTTTACGGCAGGAATAGTATTTTTACTGCGTAAAACATTCCTCCGCGCTGAAACGGGGATCGGAAATTTCGAATTTATCTTTTCGATGCTTATAACCATAGCCGGAACCCCTTACAGGAACCAGCTCGGAGTCGGACAGCATACCCTCTTTGCTTTTTTCTTTTTCCTGTCAGCTGTATACTGTATAGAAAAAAAATCCGAAAGCTCCTCCTTAAAAATACAGTCCGGCAGTGTATACAAAACAACGGATACAAGCCTGATACCCGGAGAAAAGCTTAACATAGGTGCTTCTTTGGCTCTGTTTGTCTGCTATTTCAAGTATACGCTCACCGTACCCCTTGTCCTGTATTTTGTATACAAAAAGCGTTATAAGGAGATCCTTTTGTCTGTTTTTCTTCATATAATCCTTACGGCTTACTGCGCCGACCTGCTAAATGACAGCTTTATCAACATGATCATAAAACCGTTAAAGGTTTCTTCAAGGCTTTCCGCGGAAGGCGGCCTCGATTTCGGGGCACTCCTTAACGGCTCTTTTGTCTCTTATATATTATCATTTATTACAATGGCAGGGCTTCTTGCCTTTACCCTGCATGCCATGAGAAGATCTTTTCCTGAAAATGTAATTATACATATAGATTCGGCTGTCATATCCGTTCTTATCCTCTGGTCTATGATACTGACCTACCACAGAACCTATGATTTTTTTGTGATAATAACCGTGCTGTCCTTCATGCACGTTCCAAAATGCCCTGCATATATAAGGATATTATACTCTGCTGCTTTGATCG
>JAIKXO010000045.1 GCA_024684065.1 Lachnospiraceae bacterium | reverse complement strand
TTTTCATTTAAAGCCGCATCCATCTCATTTGGAGGTATGTATGACTCGGCTTCCAGTTCTTCTATTGTCTTGGGCCTTCCCACAAAAGGCTGCTCTTTTGACTTTTTCTCCTTTTTAACGGAATACTGCTTTTTATTCTGTTTAAAATCTTCCTCGGTGATCTGCTCTCCATGGCCCGCAAACCATGACTTGACCGAATCCCTTACCACCTCGTGCCGGCTTCCCTGTAAATGAGCGCCTTTAAGAAGGGATTTCGCTATGGCGTCATATTCCTCAAGGCTCTTTAACCTGATAAGGTTATTCTGGTCGTCGCAGATATATACCCCCTCGTCAAGCTCCCCTAAACCCGACGACCGGAAAGCCTCTACCTTCCCGTCTTTTTCGGCAAGATAAGCGATACGTTTCGTACCGTCTTTCTGGCTTTTATCGGTCTGGTTAAGGTTCACCCCGTGATCCGCCATTGTCAGGATGATGCGCTTTGCATTCTGAACATTCTGGGGCGTGAAGAGCGCCTTATGATCAGTATGCATGGAATAAACGACGGTGGTATTTGCCTCTTCCCCCAAAGACATATATCTGGGATCTTTTTTTGAGAGCTTTTCGTCTGCCGGGTTATGGTCTACCTTTGCATTATTACCGTAATTTTCGATACCTCCGGCAACGGGATCGTACTGGATAAGATCAAACTTTACCTTACTTAAAAGTCTTGGATGATTGTCGGCTATCCACCTTTTTAAACGCATCGCTCCAAGGGCAGCTGCGACGCCGCCTCTGCTGTGACCCTGCAACATGACGTGCAGGGGTTTTTGGTTCTTTATCGCGTTATTGTCAAGCCGCTCCAGTTCATCAAGCCTGGGAGTTAACGATGATTTCCCAAGCTCTAATATATATTCCTCCAGATTATCCTCGGAATACTTGCCGATATCGACAGCGTTTGGCCCTCTGAGATAAAACCTTGTCTTTGTTGCGTTCTTATCGTTTGTACCTTCCTTTTTGCGGAGATGTCCCAGCTTCTTTCCTTTTATCTCCTTATCAACCCGCTCCCCGTATATATCCTCTATCTTTTTGTTCATCTCGGTACGGTTTGCGTTGATCTGCTCAATGCGTTTTTTCGTTTTTACCTTTGGAAGCCAGGTAAACGGCCTGAACCTGTTATACCAGCTGACCTTGATATCCTCTTCCCTGAATTCGTCGGTATTCTCCCAGGCCGTCATATCCTTATGTTCCATGCGCGGATACCGAAAGCCTGATCCGGCAATGTTAAACTCAACGACATCCTCTCCGTTTAAAGCGTATTTCGAGCCTGTGGCATGGTTAAGTGTTATATTTTCTTCCGCTTCTTCCCCTGCCTTTTTTATCTTCAGATCATCAAAGACTTTATAACGCTCCTCTCCGAGTTTATCGACGATCGCGCTTCGTACATGATTACGGAGATAGTTATGCCTGTTGTCACTGAGCTGCCTTGCCTGTTCATAGTAATCCTGAGCATTAAGTCTGTGTACGGTATACCGGTTTTGATTTACCCTCTCTTCCTGCTTCCTTGTAACATATTCCGCAGACTTTTTCTTTTGCTGCATTACTTCTGCGTTATCGCACATTTTACGGATCTCCTGTTCATTTTAGTAAAAAAAGCCTCTCCTGACCTGTATAGGATCCTCGTCAGGGAACAGATGCTTTGCAAGGTTCATGCTCCTCTCCGTTCCCAGCGTCAGATGAACATCAGTATCCTCCGGATAATTTATAAAATAATAGACCGCAACATACTGCATAAGTTTTAAAAGTTCTTTGGCAACATCTGCGCTGAACCCCGTAAGCATGACCATATGAAGGTCATTATCCGGAAGCCTCTCGACCAGTACGAGGGAAGATATCTCATCACCATGCATGATCGCGTAGCTCATATCTCCGGCATAGTCCTCCCTGTTTTCGGAGATCAGGTCATAGAATCCGGTTTTTTCCATTTCCTTTGCAGAACTCCCTTTTCACAATTATGTTCCTGATGACATTTTTATCCTATATAAAGCGTAGTATATGGAATAGCAGCAACACAAAGGTGAAAAGGGAGTTGCAGAACGTACAGCCTCTTCAAAAGTTTCCTGCGGGATGTCAAGAACTGAAACCAGTCCTTTAGGCTTTTCGGGATTTGCAAGGATTCTTAATTCCTCCTCCGTATATTTGGAGCTGCCCTGTCTCCTGCAATCGTCCTTTGAGATTATCATCTCATTGGTATCGACCACCTCAAACTGAAATCCCCAGGATACAAGGAACGCCTCCAAAAGATCAAATTCGCTGTCAAAGGGCACGTCGCACAGAATCCCCTCAGCCTCGCTGTCCTCCAGAACATCCGAAAGAGCCTCCATCATATCATTGGCAAACCCTTCCGTCCTGTGCTCTTCTGCCACATACAGCCAGTTCATCACTATCATGGTTGCCGGATCCGCCCCGTTCGTCACACCCTCCTCAACAGTAAACAAAAGGACGCCCACCGGGAGCATATCTTCCCCATCCTCCTTAAGGGCGCCAAGACAGAACATCTCTCCGCTCTCAACCTCATCAATGTATTCCCGGGGTATCAGAGGAACGAATCTGTCAATAAGCGCTGCATCAACATTTTTCACCATGAGAAGTATTTCCTCCGTATCATGTATTTTTACTTTGGGAAACGCCGGTCAAAGCGTATGCAGGAACGGATCAGCGCATAAAAAGCACAGAGCAATCCGGCAGACCGGATCATTTCCTGTTCCTGCTGTTTATTATAAAATAATCATGATTCAATATCAATATTGACCCTTCTCTGATAAGCAAGGTCAGTCCCGGTATCAAAGAGATCCTACTCCATTATAAAATGCGTCCATACGTGCTCTTCTTTTTCCGGAAGCCCGTATTTCTCTTTGCCGAGCGCTATGCTCTTCATAAGGAAAGTCATATTTCTCGCAAGCACCCGCATGGTCTGCAGCCCTTCCGGATCCTTCTTAGCCTGCCCTTTATCGTTCCCGTGGACACTGTTCCAGTACTGGCTCGAGGCAACCGGCATCCCGCTTAACGTGAAATACTTGTTAAGTTCATCAAATGTTGCGGAGCATCCGCCTCTTCTTGCCACCACTACACTTGCTCCGACCTTCATTGTCTTGTCAAAAGCGGAGCTGTAGAACAGCCTGTCAAGGCAGGCAACAAGTGTTGCGTTTGCGGAGGCATAATATACCGGACTCGCAATGACCAGACCATCCGCTTCCTCAAACTTTACTGCCAGCTCATTGACGATATCATCAAAAACACATTTCCCTGTATTAAAACAGCTTCCGCAGCCTATGCATCCGCGTATGTCCCGGTTTCCAAGCTGAATGGTTTCAGTTTCCACCCCTTCTTCCTTAAAGATCCCCACCATCTCATTAACAGCGATCGTTGTGTTTCCGTCTGCCCTGGGGCTTCCGTTCAAAATCAGTACCTTCATTTTCT
The DNA here is from genome assembly GCA_024684065.1 of Lachnospiraceae bacterium. The sequence continues at coordinate 4,697 of JAIKXO010000045.1, read as the reverse complement.
GCTCCTTTCTTCTTCATCGGACTGCATTTTTTCTATGCCAAGTGTTGCTTCTGTCCTGCGGATCGCATCGATCTCACCGGTTGACAGATCGTTTCTGATATAACCGTCATTTTTCATGACACGTGAAATAAGAGCCACAAGATAATTGGGAGGCGTGGTAACCCCCTGTTCCCAATGCTGTATATTGGCAACCGGAATGCCAAGGTATGTCGCAAATCCGTTCTGGCTCATCTGTGTAGTGTTTCTCAGTTCCTTGATCGCATTCATGACCTGCCCTCCTGTATATCGTCAGTATATACTGACAGTACATATATGTCAATGCAGCGTGATTCAAACTATATTATACTCATTAACGAAATGGCTTGATATTTCGTTTTTCCGCTGATTATGGTACAATAGTCAGCGTCAGTTTATCGTTGGCGCTGATCATAATGATCCGGTCACTACAGTGATAACTGAAGCGTACCGGCGCTTAAGCTTAAATACCGGTCTGCGCCGGTTCGATCTGTTTTGCGGACCGTAACATTTACTTATATAACAGGGACTTAAATTATGGATAAAAAGTGTCCTAACTGCGGTGCTGATATCGGTACTGAAAGCACCCAATGTCCGTACTGCGGATATATCAACGAAAAAAACGCCGAAAAAAAATACATGGATAACCTCTATGAGGTCAAAAAAAGCCTCGGAGAGGTTGACGATGAAGCCGAATCGTATTACAGGGAAAATTTCCGGCACACCTTCAGGCTGATAGCGGTCACTGTCGGAATACTGGCCGTTGTATCGACAGTTATTTTTTTTGTCTATTCATATAACAGCAGGGAGGAATATCAAAAGGATATCACCTCGGGAGAAGATATTCTTGAGGAAATGACCTGGAAACAGGACGCATTTAAAATGTTTGACAAACTGTATATGATGGGTAAATACGATGAGCTCTGTCTGGCAGTAACCGGCTCTGAGAGCCTCGGACACAGTGTGGACAGTTATGAACATTACCTGTTTGTCGAGCTGTATAATGATTACCTGGAAACGGTTTCGGAGCTGGAAGGTGTGAAGGATAACGGCTGGAACGGTTATACGGCCGGTATGGTGTTCTTTTACTGCTGCACCTATTATTATACCGGCACCGGGGAGCTGACAGCCTTTGAGGGACTTACCGAAGAAGAGCTTGAAAAGCTTAAGCCACAGTTTGAATTCATGGAGGATGTACTTCATAACCGGCTCATGTTCAGTGATGAGGACATGAAAGAGTATGCCGGAAGTCTTATCACCGAATACGGATATCTTGATTATGAAGCCTGTACCGGGCTTGCGAAAGAGAAAAAGCAGGAAGGATCGATCATATGAAGTGTGAGCATTGCGGAAACAATCTGGGAATAGAGGACCTTGTCTGCCCCTTCTGCGGCCTTGAGAACAAAATGGCAAGACAGCATAATAAGGACATGAGGAGGTACAAAGCCGACTACGCATCAACAAAACAGCAGGTGCTTACGAACAGCCGCAGGTTCAGCTCCTTTACGGTAAAGATAACCGTCATAGCCGTACTTGTCGCTCTTATCACATTAACCGGTGTGGCGCTCGGAAACTCATTTTACATAAGAGATGCAAGGGAGGAGAAGATGATCCGGGCAAATGAGCAGGAGTACAGGGCAATGATTGACGGATTTATGGACAGAAGAGATTACCTTGGCCTTGATTATTACAGCAGGGTAAACAGGCTCCGTTACCGTGATGTCCTCGACGATTATTATATGGTCTTTACCGTTTCGGGGGATTATGAAAACTTCGTGACAAACATGTACTATCTGATGGATGAGGATTCCTACATAGAACGGGATGAAGCGTTTGAACGGATCGCGTCCACTGTGGACAGGATTTATTCCGCCAGGGAACCGGCTTCGGATTATGAGAAGAAGAATTATTACAATGAAAGAGTGACAGCCTACATAAAGGACATGTCCGCGCATGTGGAAACCCTGATAAAGGGATATTTTAACTTAAGCGATGAGGATATGAACGGGTTTGATAAGTTAAGCAAGGCAAAAAAGCAGGTCTTGCTTGAGGAAGGCTTTGAAAACGGAAAGGATGAGGATAATGACAGATAAAAAAAATGTGTTTTCAAACATAGTGATCGTGATCCTCACCATTATCCTTTTCGTTATGATCACGGCACTCATTTTTACTACAGAGCCTAAAGAACACGGTTATTATACCGTAGTTCCCGCCCAGTCCATGCTCTACAGCCTGGAGAGGGAAAGTTATGACACCGTACTTGAAGACAGATACATGAACAGTTTTCTTTCGATAGATCCCGAAAAAAACGATGCCTATCGGGTGCCCTTTGCCGCCGCGGATTATTATGAAGCCGCCTTTAATCTTTACGGATACGAAAAGGCAGGCAGGACCCTGGACGCAAAAGAATATCAGGAAAAGGCGGATGCTTCCAGACAGGCTCTCGGGCAGTACGAATACCTCGCGGACCGCATCGACGAATTTCTTAACTGAACCGCGCCGATTTGCGAAGCAAATCGTGCGCTTTGGCACGAACTTCAGTTCGTGCCGATCCGGTCTGTTTTACAGACCGGATCATTTCCTGACTGCGCCGATTTGCGAAGCAAATCGTGCGCTTAGGCACAAACTGCACCGATATTTCATTCCCTCAAAAGCTCCACTTCGATCGGAGGTACTTTTGACGGCTCGTTTGTCGCAGGCAGCCCCTCTGAATAAAAACGGATCATGCGGAAAGAAGGATCGTGGGGAGGGAGCTTGTCCTCCACAATGATTCTGAAGGTACGATCCTCATACCCTGCCTCCATAAAGACCTCAACATCGCACAGATAATATCTTTTTTCCGGAAGCTTTCCGGTAAACGTTCTGCCCTGATAATCAAATTTTACTTCCCCGTTTTCAAAGATGACCAGTTTCGCGTCCTCTTCCTCCGAAGAAAATGTTCCGGTATAATTCTCTGCTTTCCACCAGATGTCCCCGTCAAAATCAATTTCCTCTCCGGCTTCCGTCTTAAGCGACAGATCCCGGATAAGCCTGTATTTCTTACCGCCTATCTCAACAAAGTGTTCCGGAAGCTCCCCGGATACCGCCTCATGCCGCACTGCGCCGAGCGTTACGGGCTCTCCTATCCTGTCTAAATACATTCCGTCCACGAAAAAACTGTTTTCGTAGCGGGTAACAAGACGCACCTCTCTTCCGTCCGACAGCGCGCAGTCATAACGGTAGTCCCTTGCCCCGGAGCTGTAAAGGTTATACTGCGGCGACATATAATAATACAGTTCGCTCTCACCGTCCACACGCAAAAACCTGAGCACCTCTCCTGCAGGGATCTGTATCTTTCCGTTCTCCTTCCCTGCATCATCAAGCCCGGTCGCATTTATCTCATGGACCAGCCTGCAGCCGATATTGTGACTGTCAAGTAAAAGCACGTCATCGATAAGCGCAAAATGAAGCCAGGTGCGTCCGCGCCCCTGCTCCGGGATAAAGGAATAATGACCATTCGGGGCATAGACAGTATTAAGAGCCGATTTCGCTTCCATAAACCTCCGCGATCTTTCGCGCATATGGACGCATTCCGGGTCATAGGGAACTGCCAGATACAGTTCATGCAAAAACGAGTCAAAGCACTGGGCGTTCTGATTCGCGAAACGGTCGAAACCGCCGTCGGGACTTTCAAAATCGTAAACGAACGCCCGATCCTGCGTATCCTGAAGGCGGTAAAAATAATATCCGTCCTTTGTGCGCATCAGATAATAATCCGAATCATCATCCGCATATTCGAGCCACCAGTATTTCTCACTCCCGCCATCCCGGATCACAATACGGTATGTTTCATATCCGTAAGAATCCACCGCCTTTTCGACGCGGATAACCCTTTTGTCATACGGGAGAGCATACTCCGTGTTCTTTTCTATCTGCGCGATGAAGCATTCGGGCGTCTTTAAAGAAATCTCCGCAAAAGGACCGCCAAGTTTATCATAAGGAATGGAAACATGAACGGCCTTGTTGTAATAAAGCCCATTCTCCTGTTTTTTCTCTTCCGGGATCATTGCCCCGTCAAAATAAAAACGAAGCCCGAGATAATCGGCTGTCCATGCGGGGATCTCCCCTCCTTCATAAAGCCCTTCACAGGCGTATTTGTTTAAAAGAGCCTCGTTAATCCGCTCCGAAAGGCTTTCCGGATCCTTAATAAAATCCTTAAGCGTAAGAGATCTGCCGCTTTGCGTATCATAAACGGACGAGTGAAAGGAGACGCTTTGCACCCTGTCTGCCCCCTCTGAATCACCGATACCGTTTTCCATCCCTGTCTCCAGGATACTGAACAGGTTTCCGTCGGCACGGGTCACGTTCACGATATATGAAACATTCCGGTATCTGTATCCGTCAGTCAGATCGGAGAGTTCCGAAAGGGGCGGGTATCCGTTTTCTGAGAGAAAACGTCCCGCTCTTGTTTCGACGCTTTTTTTCGCGCGATCGTTCACCTCGATAAGAACCTTTAAAAACGCTTCCGGCACCTCGCCCTCCGCCATAAGTTCCGTATATCTTCCGTATACGCCTATACCTTTTTCGGGATCAACAAAGTTCTGTTCCCTGAGAACGGTTTTTACCGCAAATGCCTCCGGGGCTCCTTCTTTGTGTATGGACGTCTGATCTCCCGTCCCGTTTTTCCCTGAGGCGCACCCGAA